>NZ_BAAGSN010000017.1:0-450 GCF_054782415.1 Sinomonas soli
AACGAACACCGCGCGGGCTCCAAGGGCACGATCGAGGGCCCCTACTACGTCCCGGCCTCACCCGCCCAGCAGACGCCGGGCACGCTGCCCATGCGGGACGACGAGCCCGGTACCCCGCTCCTCTTCCAGGGCCAGATCACCTCCGTCTCCGGCGAGCCGCTCACCGGGGCGAAGGTCGAGATCTGGCACGCGGACGACCTCGGCTTCTACTCGCAGTACGCCCCGGGCCTGCCCGAGTGGAACCTGCGCGGAACCGTCCTGGCCGACGAGACGGGCCACTTCCAGATCAACACCATCCAGCCGGCCCCCTACCAGATCCCGACCGACGGAGCATGCGGCCAGCTCATCGCCGCCGCCGGCTGGCACGCCTGGCGCCCGGCCCACATCCACCTGAAGGTCTCGGCCCCCGGCCACCAGCTGATCACCACCCAGCTGTACTTCCCCGGCGAC
>NZ_BAAGSN010000017.1:474-1261 GCF_054782415.1 Sinomonas soli
CCGGTGCCGGCCGAGTCACGACCTACGACTTCCGCCTCGACCCCGAGGCCTGAGCGGAGGCTGCCATGACCAACACCGAAGTGACCGCCAAAGCCGCAGTGGATCCGAGGGAACTGCGCAACACCTTCGGGACGTTCGCCACCGGAGTCACGGTCGTCACGACCAGGACCCCCGACGGCGTCCCGCACGGGGCCACCGTGAACGCGTTCACCGCGGTCTCCCTCGAGCCGCCGCTGGCCCAGATCACCCTCACGCGCAGTTCCAAGGCCGCCCAGTACCTGGACGGCGCACCGTTCGCCATCAACATCCTGACGCTGGACCAGATGGACGTGGCGCTGCACTTCGCGGGCAGGCCCATGGCCCGTGGGCCGGAATGGAAGCTCGATGGCGGTGTCCCGGTCCTGTGCGGGAACGCCGCCACCCTCGAATGCCGGCCCTGGAACATCTACGACGGCGGCGACCACGTCATCGTGATCGGCCAAGTCGTCTCCCTCGAGTACCACCGCACCGCCAAGCCGCTCCTGTTCTTCGGCGGCTCCTTCCGCAGCATCGGCTCCCAGATCGGCGGAAGCCCTTGGGACCACTCCGCAGACGGCCCCGGGTCCGGCTGGTTCGCCGGCGCGAACTCGTTCCAGACCCTCACCGGCCACTAGCCCAACCCCAGCTTCGGGCCGATACCGCCGTCGGCCCTTCCACCGTCACAACCAGAAAGGTCCAGCCATGACCGAGCTCATCGACGAGACGACGGCCCCGGCCGCCCCGAACACGACCACCGAGCGCACCACGC
>NZ_BAAGSN010000017.1:1289-1704 GCF_054782415.1 Sinomonas soli
AGGACGACCGCGAGGTCTGGATCTATGGCGAACGGGTCAAGGACGTCACCACGCACCCGGCCTTCCGCAACTCCGTCCGCAGCGCCGCGCGCCTCTACGACGCCATGCATACCCCGGGCGTGCAGGAGAAGCTCCTCGTCCCGACCGACACCGGCTCCGGCGGGCAGACCATGAGCTACTTCCGTGCGCCGCACAGCGTCGAGGACCTGAAGAAGGACCGCGAGGCGATCGAGACGTGGGCCCGGATGTCCTACGGCTGGCTCGGCCGCTCGCCGGACTACAAGGCCGCGTTCCTCGCAACCCTCGGCGGCATGCCCGACTTCTACGAGCCCTATCAGGAGAATGCCCTGCGCTGGTACAAGGAGTCGCAGGAGAAGGTCCTCTACTGGAACCACGCCATCGTGAACCCGCCGGT
>NZ_BAAGSN010000018.1:0-4653 GCF_054782415.1 Sinomonas soli
GAGCGAGGCGGCGATCACCACGACGGCACTGTCCAAGGCGTACGGGCCCCACCAGGCACTGAAGTGCCTGGACCTGACCGTCCCGGCCGGGGACGTCTTCGGCCTGCTCGGCCACAACGGGGCAGGGAAGACCACCACGGTGAACATCCTCACCACCTTGCTGGCCCCGACCGCCGGCACGGCCGTCATCGCCGGCCACGACACCGCCTCCGACCCGGCCGGGGTACGGCGCAGCATCGGGTACCTGCCCGAGAACGTCCAGTTCTACGACGCCCTCACCCTGGACGAGAACCTTGCATTCTTCGCACGCCTCTCCGGCCTCCGCCGCCCCCAGGCCCGCATCCGCGAGGTCCTGGGGTTCCTGGACTTCACCGGCCACGGGCACCGGAGGATGGGCACCTTCAGCAAGGGCATGCGCCAGCGCGCCGGCATCGCCCAGGCCATCCTGCACGAACCATCAGTGGTGTTCCTCGACGAGCCCACTTCCGGCTTGGACCCCCAAGGGGTGGCGAACCTCCGCGAGACCATCACCCGCGTCAACATGGACCTGGGCATGACCGTCTTCATGAACACCCACCTGCTCTCCGAGGTCACCCGCACCTGCACCAGCATCGGCATCCTCAGCTCCGGCACCCTGGTCTACCAGGACTCCGTCGCCGCCACGCTCGAGGCGTTCCCCGACCGGGAGAGCCTGGAGGACATCTACCTCCACATCGAAGCCGGCCACACCCGAACACAGCAGGCCGCAGCGGGGCAGGCAGAGGCGGGGCAGGCATGAGCCCGTGGACGGCCGCCGTCGCCCACGAGCTGCTGTGCCTGCGCCGGGAGAGGCTCCCCCACCTGCTGCTGGCCGTCTTCGTCGCCATGACCGCAGCCGCGGCGTTCATCGGCTCCTCCGCCCGGGGCACCGTCTCCGCCGTCTACCGGGAGGCCGTCGCGCAGCAGCTCACCGCCGCGGCGAACCCCTTCGACGCGCTCCCGCCGCTGTACTACGCACGCAACACGGTGGTCTACATCGTCCTCATCGGCGCCCTGCTCGCCATCGTCGTCGGCGCCCGCTCCACCCTGCGGGACCGGCAGGCCCGCACCGCAGACCTGATCCTGGCCCGCCCGGGGTCCCCGGCCGGGTACCTCGGGGCCAAGCTCGCCGGGACCGCCCTCGCGATGCTCGGACTCATGGCGGCCTCCGCACTGATCAGCATCGCCTGCGTCAGCGCCGTCGCCGGGCACCTGCTGGGTCTCGGCGACTGCGCCCGCCTCGCCGCGCTGTACGGGCTGGGCTGGCTGTTCCTGCTGCCCTTCATCGCCCTCGGGATGCTCTCCGGGACATACTCCCGAACCGCCGCCACGGCGCTGCTGCTGCCCATTGTGCTCTGGAGCGTCGTGGTCTTCGTCCTGCCCCTGCTCGGCACCGCAGCGCACCCGGTCAGCCTCCTCAACCCCGTCGCCCCTCCCCCGGCAGACCGGACGGGACTGTTCGCCCTCACCGCGGCCCTGACCGCTCCGCTCTCCCTCGGCGAGCAGTTCAAACAGGCCGCCTCCGCCCTCCTGGGCGGCCCGCAGGCCGCCGCAGACCCGGCCGGCGGCCTCCTCACCCTCACCACGGCGGCCGCTCTCGGCTGCGCCGCCGTGGTCGCCACCCGCCGCAGCCGGACCAGGAGCGCCCTGCATGACTGACCTGACCGTGATCGCCGGCAAGGAGCTCACCGCGCTGCGCCGCAGCCGCTTCCTCCTGGCCCTGTGCGTGTTCCTGGCCGCCGTCGTCGTCATCTCGGTGGTGGTCGCCTCGGCGGACTTCAGGGTCAAGCTCGCCGACTACCACCGCTACGTCGATGCGCTCACGGCCGCCGGCAGCCCCGTCACCGCCCCGGCACCGCAGCTGTTCCCCCTGCAGATGCTCCGCGCCGGCATCGAGTACCTCGAGATCGTCGGCAGCCTCTTCGCCCTCGTCCTGGGCCACACCATGATCGCCCGGGAGAGGGAAGGCCAGACCCTCCCGCTGCTGCTCACCCGGCCCCTGCGCAGGCACGCCCTGATCGGCGGCAAGGCCCTCGCCGCCGCCCTGGTCTGGACCGCCGTCTCCGCCGCCCTGTTCACCGTCATCACCGCCACCCTCCTGCTCGTGGCCGACGCCCCCCTTCAGGGCGCCGACTACGCCCGGCTCGCCTTCGCCGCAGCCCACACTGCCGCCTACCTCACCCTGTGGACCCTGGCCGCCATGGCCCTGGCCTCCCTCGGCCGCCGCCCCGGCACCGGCCTCGTCATCGCCCTCGTCCTCTGGCTCACCGTGGTCCTGGTCATCCCCCAGATCGGGGACACCATGGACCCCGACAACCAGGTCCCCGGCGGCCTCTTCGCCAGCCTCCAGGTCGACAAGGCCCACGAACAGGCCGTCATGGCCCACTTCACCGGCTACGAGACCGCCCGCGACCTCATCGAGCAGACCTCCCTGACCAAGCAGTACGAACGAGCCGCCTTCGCCTACCTCGGCATCAAGAACCAGTACAACCAGCAGCCCCTCACGCAGGTGTGGGCCGGGACATTCAACAACACCCTCTGGCTCCTGGCCGGCCTCGCCGCCGCCGCCCTCGCCGCCCTCGCAGCAGGCCGCAAGAAGACCCTCCTACGAAAGGCCAACTGATGCCCACCCCCCACCGCCCCGCAGCCGCCTTCGCCGCCGCCCTGATCGGCCTCGCCGCGCTCACCGGCTGCAGCGCCACCGCATCCAGCCCGGCCCCCGCGAGCTCGGCACCGGCCGCCACGGTCCTGCCCGCCACCTCCAACCCCATCCCCACCACCGGCACCAAGACCGGCCTCGCCATCGCCGACGCCATCGCCGAGAACAACACCGACCCCACCACCAAGGCCCCCGTCCCCGACCGGATCCAGTTCACCCTCACCAACACCACAGCCCAGCCGATGACCGGCCTGCAGGCCTACTACACGATGAAGGACACCGCCACCGGCAAGACCGAGTCCTACTACCAGAAGCTCGACGGCCTCACCCTCGCCCCCCAGCAGTCCCAGACCATCTACTTCGACAACGGAACCGGCCCCGGCCACTACCCCGAGAACAAGTACAGCCTCTACCGCACCTCCACCAATCAGGTCACCATCACCATCGAGGCCGCCGCCACCGGATACGCCCCCACCCTCGCCACCGCCACGAAGTCCCCCGGCACCGGAGAGAAGCTCGACTGAGCCCCCCACCAGAACCAACACCGCCGCCGGCGCCGAGCGCCAATGGACCCAGCCGGAACAGGCCCAATGGCCCAAGCTCCCCGCCCACCGTCGCGCTAGCATGGCCGGCAACGTCCAGACGAGGGCGCGCCGGGGCAGCGGCTGCGACGGAACTGGCCACCCGCACCGCATCCCGAGAAGGACCCCCCTTTTGCGCGCACACACCGGCCTCCCGACGGCCGCGGCCCCCGGCCCCGCCCGACACCTCGCCTGGGCCTACCCCGGCCTAGCAGAGTTCGAAGGACGCGTCGCCTCGTTCCTGGTGCAGGGGCACATCCGCGGTGAACGGCAGATCCTCATCAGCGAGGACCCCAAGGCCAGCCGCTGGCCCAAGCGCCTGCTCGAACGCGGCGACCTCCTGCTCCTGAGCACCGCCGAGGCCTACGGCAGCACCCGCGTCATCGGCCCCACCTGGACGCGCGCCGCCTTCGAAGCCACCCTGGCAGAGGCGGCCGCCCTGGGCTACACCGGCCTGTGCATCGCCGCCGACAACACGGCCCTTGCCTCACGCCCGGAGCAGCTGGAGGCATGGACCCGGTGGGAGGACGAGGCCGGAACACTCATGAAGGCCCACCCCATCACCGCACTGTGCGCCTTCGACCGCACACGGACCGGCCCGCCGACGCTGGAGGCCCTGATGAGGCTGCACCAGAACCACTGCCACCCCGATCTGGCCCCACACCAGCGCCGCTGGAGCCGGCTCCACCGACTCCGAGCACCCGGTACCAGGTAGCCGGGCACTGGGGGCACAGCCCGATCCGAACGGCCGCAGGTCAACGGACGCGAGACAGTCCCCTGGAGCCAGCCGGCCGCCGCTCATGACTGGGGAGCGGCCCTGCCGGCATGGTCAGCGGCCCCGTCCTCGGTCCTTGTCCCTGCCGGGCGTGGGCTCGGGCCCCACGGTCCGCTCCGGGGCGGCCCCAGGAGCCTGGGTCGGTGCCCCAGGGAATGCCTGGGCGACGAGGCGCTGCACCTTCTCCTCCTCGCTCTCCACGCGCGGGGCAGCGGCGAGCCAGCGGGACCCGGCGGAGGGCGGGGCCTGCGCGGTCGCGTGCTGGGTCTGGAGGGCCTGGAGGTCTCCGCGGACGATGGTGAGCTTGTCCATGGCCGCGGCCCTGACCCGCTCGGCGTCGCCGAGCCTGCCGGCGGTCTTGTGCATGTCGTGGATGGCGCGCATGGTGTTGCGCAGCTGGGCCAGCAGCAGGGCGTGCCCGGCTGCCGTGGACGGCCCCACGGAGGTCTGCATGAGCAGCATGCCCGCGCCCTTCGCGCTCGGCATCGGCGCGTGCTCGACCCGGGGCGGGAAGCGGCGCAGCTGGGCCGTGCGGGCCAGCGCCTTGGCGGTGTCCGCCAGCGGCCCGGGCACCGCCTCGGTGCGCAGGCTCCAGGCGGCGAAGGCACCGGAGGTTCCGG
>NZ_BAAGSN010000018.1:4681-9113 GCF_054782415.1 Sinomonas soli
GATCCCGGACTTCAGTAAGGGTGCTCAAGTCGGTGGCCGGGCGGCCGGGCAGCGGCCGGCCTACGGGCGCTGTCGGCGACCCTTGAAAATGAGAGAAGACCCGGCGAATGAGCCGTGCGTGCTCCTGCTTTGCGGCGAACTCGAGGCGGAGAATGTGCCTTATGGACAAGGACAGCGCCTCCGACCAGGAATACCCCGAGTTCTTCGCCGAGACTCCGAGGGGGTTCGTCCTCTTCACCTGCAATCCGGATCTTCTGGCAGGCAAGCCGGGTGCCGCCCCTGATGCGCCCAATTAAGTCCTCGTCAGGCAGTACGAGGACGGCAGGGAGGGCACTGTGTTCCACGTGATGGAGCTGGGCCCCAAGTTCCGCAGATACCGGGAGGAGAACCCGTCATGAATGAGAAGGACATCGACTACGACGCCCTCGCCGCACGGCTGACCGCCCCAGGCCAGCCTCTTCCGGCCGCCGAGGAAGTCCGGGTCGGCGAAGCCGCGGCCGCCGGGGGGCGGGAGTTCATGGTTTCCCAGTACGGCAGCTGGGAGGCCGTCGAAGAGGCCATCCGGGCTGGACGGCCGAGGCTGGGCGGCGGGCATGGTCCGTCCCCGGTGGCCCGCACCCGGGTGACGGTGCAGCAGGACGCGGCCCTGTCCGAGCTCGAGGCCGAGACCGGCAAGAAGCGCTCCGAGCTGCTCCGCGACGCCATCGACCTCCTGCTCGCATCGCGCCACAAGCTCGCCAGCTGAGGCCATGCCCCAGATGCACGGTGAGTCGTCGGCCAGACGTCGACGGTAGCGTTTGAGGGCCCTTCGCTGGGCAGTTTTGCGGTCAGGTCATCCGGGATGTTTCGCGCGCGACCTGGGCCCAGAGGGCCGCATCGTCGAGCGGGATCGTCTTCATCCGCTCGTAGAGCTGGCCGACTTCGGCGGTGGCCTTCTCCCACTCGGCGGCAGTGGGCTCGTGGACCTCGCGGCCCTCGGCGGTCGGGCGCTTCCCCTGGGCGGCCGCCTGCCATTCGACAAGGGCTGCGGCCACGGTCTCGTCCGTGACGTTCCACCCCTTGCGCAGCTGCGGCAGGGCCAGGTCCCGGGCGATCCTTCCGCCGCCGAACCACACCGGCTTCCCCGCCTTGCTCTCCGGCCGGAGAGCGACTGAATAGCCGGCAACGGCCCCGGTGCCGCCCTGGGCGAAGCGGGGTCGCACGAGGACCCCACAACGGCGCAGGCGCCGGACGAACTCGGCCTCGTCCACGCTCGCCGTGGACGCCGCCCGCAGGACGCGCTGGAGCCGGTCACGGTCCAGCTCTGCCGCGCCCATCGCGACGGCGCGCTCCCGTTCCTTGGGGTGGTAGCCGCGCTCGGCATGCGGCCCGCGCACGACCAGGGCCGGGAGCGGGAGCATCGAGCGCCGGTCACTCTCGAGCAGGTCTGCCGGGCGCGCGCCCAGGGCACGGACCGTGCGCTGGTTCGCCCGCACCAGCCATTCGGCCAGGTGGGCGTTGAAGTCCTCCGGGTCCTGGAACCGGCGCCCGGGCAGGAACGAGGTCTCCAGGAACCGGTTCGCCCGCTCCACGATGCCCTTGGACTCCGGGTCGAACGGCTTCAGCTGCACGATCCTGGTCGCCAGGCTCCCGCAGAAGCCGGCCACCCCCTCCGCGAGGCTGTTCCGACGCCCGATGCCGGCCTCGTTGTCCGAGACCAGCCGCCGCGGCACCGCGCCCAGCTGCCCCGAGAGCAGACACCACATCCCGGCCAACAGGTCCGGGGTCCTGCGGGAGGGAAGCATCCTGGCCGTGATGAACCGCGAGTACGAGGCCACGACCACCAGCACCGGGAACGAGGCCCATTCCCCCGTCCCGGAGGGCACACGGTGCGGCGGGAACCACAGGTCGCAATGGGCCTGGTCCCCGGGGGCATGCTCGAGCCGGTCGGCCGGGTCCTTCGGCGCGTACTCGGGCCGCAGCAGCGCCACCCTCTTCCGGAACCAGGACTCCGAGCCCGCCCAACCCAGCCGCTCGGCGATCACCGAGGCCGGCATCCCCGGGAACCCGGCCAGGACCGCCCGCACCCGGCCCTCGTACACATCGAACGCCGAGGACCGCCGAGGCTGCCGGTAGACCGGCGGACCCTCGGACTTCAGCGCCCGGGCGACGGTGTTCCTCGACAGGCCCAGCTGCCTCGCGGTCTGCGCCTGCGGCACACCCTCCGACAGATGGAGCTGCCGGATCAGAGCCCAATCCTCCACAGTGATCACCCGTCCAATCGTGGATCCAGGTGCTCAAATCCTCAGGAGCGATCCTGCTCAATTCCTCACGAGCGCCGACACATCAGCGCGAGTCGCGGAAGGCCGGGCGGAAGCGGAGGGCCGACCAGACGCCGTCCAGGGTGACCTGCGGTGCCGCAGCCTCGGGGGTGGGCTCAGTCGTGCTCGGCGCGGGCTTCCTGGGTGCGGGCCTTGCCGCGGCGGCGGAGTGCCTCGATGCCGATGGAGGCGACGGAGACCAGGACGATGAGGGTGGCCAGGACGTCGATGTTCTTGGCGACGAACTCGACGTGCCCCCAGCTAACCGCTATGCCGCTCCCCGATGCACCGGTTCCGGACGTGGACCAGGATCCACTGTCGCCTACTTGGTGGCCGGAGGGAACCATATGGCACTACACGGACGCGGCCGGTCTTGCGTGCATCATCGAGCACAATATTCTCCGTGCGAGGGCCACCGCGTTCATGAACGACCACCAGGAGATGCACACCGGCTAGCACATCTTCGACAACCTCGTTGACAGGCATTTCAGCTTTGTCGACGCATCGGTGCAGGCTGAGTTCCGGAGGCTGGTCAAACACGGGCTTCGGAACGACCGGTACAGGACGTACATCGCATGTGCTTCAGGCAGGTCGGACAGCCTCACGATGTGGCGCAAGTACGCGGGTGAAACTGGGTTTGCCATCGCGCTGGACGCCCGGACGCCGCTTCGAATGCGGCGCGCCACAAGTAGAGGGAGGGGCCCGCAATCGCTGATGAGCATTGCGGGCCCGTTCCCCCGTTGTCGCTGGATCGGCTTTGCGGGGTCAGCTGCGGCGTCGGTGGAGGAACGCGGCAACCCTCTTCGGGAACTCCACCGGGTCCATCGCGAGGCCGGGCGGCTCGTGGCGCACGGGCTCGACGAGCGGCCGCAGCCCGAGATCGACAGCGGCCTTCGCCGCGCGGAGCGATCCCTGGGCGAGGCATCCCCAGGCCTCGAGCAGGTTGCCCAGCTCCGCGTCGACCTGGTCATCGGTGGCAAGAGTGGTGACGAGGCCAGCGGCGTGCGCCTCCTGGCCCGTCAGCATCCGTCCGCCGTAGAGGAGGTCCTTGGCCCGGGCGGGCCCTACCCGCAGGGAGAGCCGGGCCGCGAACGGCGGCGGCACGAGGATTCCAAGCCGTGAGATCGGCATCCCGAGGCGTGCCGACGCGGCAGTTACCTGCAGATCGCAGGCAAGCGCGAGCTGGAAACCGCCCCCAGCGGCAGCTCCCTCGATGACGGCGACAGTGGGCATGGGGAGGTCCTCGATCGCGCGGAACGCCTGCTCCATGCGCGAGAAGCGGCGCGTCACTTCATACGGGTCCGCGCCTTCCCATTCTCGCAGGTCGGACCCCGCGCTGAAGACCCGTCCCCGGCCGCGCACGACGACGGCCCTCACGGAATCCTCGGCCGCTAGCTCGCGTGCAACGCGCCCGAGCTCCTCCCACTGGTCCATGCCCAGGGCGTTCAGCCGTTCGCCTGTTCCAAAGGTGAGCGTCGCGACGGCGTCCGCGATCTCGACAGCGACTCGCTCCACGACGCCGGCCTCTGGCCTCGTCACTGCACCGCCCCGGACTCGTGCAGCTGGTCGATGTCTGAACGGGAGAATCCGAGCCCAGTCAAGATCTCGTCGCTGTGCTGACCCAGCAGCGGCGGCGCGGTCCGGACGGCCGCGGGTGTCCGGGTGAGCCGGACCGGGCAGTTCACGACCTTGAGCGGGCCGGCCTCGGGGTGCTCGACCTCGGCGACCATGCCCCGCGCGAGCACCTGCGGGTCCTTGAGCGCCTGGTCGACCGTCTGGATCGGGCCCACAGGAACCCCTGCCGCGTCCAGCCGGGCGACCCACTCCTGGGTGTTCGCCTGGCGCAGTTCCTGTTCGAGAATCGGGATGAGCTCGTCACGGTGTGCCACGCGTGAGGGGTTCGTCGCGAAGCGCGGGTCGTCTCCGAGGTCCGCGCGGCCGAGGGCTCCGGCGAACTTGGTCCACAGGCTGTCGTTTCCGACCGCGACCATGACGAAGCCGTCAGCGGTGGGGAAGGCCTGATACGGCGCGATGGTCGGATGCGCGGAGCCGTAGCGACGCGGGATGTCGCCGCTGGCGAAGTAGCCGCTGGCCACGTAGGTGAGCCAGGAGACCGAGCCGTCGAGCAGGCT
>NZ_BAAGSN010000019.1:0-146562 GCF_054782415.1 Sinomonas soli
CACTCTGCCGGGAGGTTCTCGTCACATCACAGCACCCAGATCAAACAACGTCCCTGGGCACTACACCTAGCCGCAGTCCGGAGGCGGGTGCCGGCCGGGTGCTGTGCCGGCCGACGGCGGCTGGGCCGCCCGCGCGGGGCGGGCGCGCGGGGCGGGCGCGCGCCGTCGTGCGTCGGAGCAGGGTGCCGGGCGTACCCGGAATCGCCAAAGGGCGACGAGATGCGTACCCGAAAGGTCTAAAGGGCGACGAGATGCGTACCCGAAACGGGTCAGGCGGGCTGCTGCCCGGTCTGGAGCCCGGCTCGGCGCAGGGCCGCGCGGCGCCGGCGGGAGACGAGCAGCATGTCCGCGGTGAGCACCGCCAGGGCCGCCCAGACGATCCCGAACCCGATCCACCGCTCGGGGGCCATGTGCTCGCCCAGGACCGTCACGGCCATCGTGAACTGCAGCAGCGGTGCCAGGTACTGGAGGAGCCCCACGGTGGTCATCGGCAGGCGGCGCGCGGCGGCGCCGAAGAGCAGGAGCGGGACCGCCGTGATGATCCCGCTCGCCGCGAGCAGCCAGAAGTGCCCGGCGCCGTGCCCGGTGAGGGTCAGGGTCCCCGCCGCCCCGAGCCACCCGACCACCCCGAGGGCGAACGGGGTGAGCACGATCGTCTCCATGGTCAGGCTCGTGGCGGCGTCGACCTTGGCGCCGACGCGGTTCTTGACGAGCCCGTAGAACCCGAAGCTGAACGCGAGGATCAGCGCGATCCACGGCACGCGCCCGTAGGCCACCGTCAGGACCACCACCGCGACCGCGCCCGTGCCCACGGCCGCCCACTGCAGCGGGCGCAGCCGCTCCTTGAGCACGAGCACGCCGAGCAGCACCGACACGAGCGGATTGATGAAGTACCCGAGCGCGGCCTCGATGGTCTGGCCGCTCAGGACGCCGAAGGTGTAGGTGAGCCAGTTGACGGCGATGAGCCCCGCGGCGAGGGCGAGCGCCCAGAACGTCCTGCCGCTGCGGAAGACGTCGGCGAGCGCCCGCCACGAGCGGGTCACGGCAATGAGCACCAGGCACACGACGAGGGAGAAGAGGACCCGGTCCGCGACGATCTCGACGGACCCGGCGGGGGCGAGCGTCATGAAGTAGAGGGGCAGGAGGCCCCACAGCCCGTAGGCGCCGATGCCGTAGAGGAGGCCGGTGGTGCCGCCCGGGCGGGCGCGCTCGGCGGCGGTTCTCGCGGGGGCTGGGGCGGCGGCAGTCGGCTCAGAGGTCACGGCTGCAGCCAACGCCACCGGGCACCGGGTTATTCCCGCGCCTGTCCCCAGCCGCGGGACGTGCACAGCCACAGGGCCACGGCGGCAGCCAGCGCGTCGACGGCGAGGAGCGAGACGAGCACCACGAGCTGCACGATCGCGGCGTCGACGGGGCTCGCGCCGCCCAGCACCATGCCCACGAACGCCCCGGGCAGGGTCACGGTGCCCACGGTCCGGGTCTGGTCCAGCGGCGGCACGAGGGACTCCCGGGCGGTGTGCCGTGCCACGAGGAGTCGCGCGGCAGACCAGTCGAACCCGAGGGCCACGGCGGCCTCGACCTCCCCGCGCCGGCCCGCGAGCTCGGCGGCGACCCGGCGGCCGGCGAGGCTCGCCGTCGTCATGGCCCCGCCCACCTGCTGGCCCACGAGCGCGATGAGGGCGAGGCCCTCGAACGGCAGGACCCCGGTGGCCAGGAGCGCGGCGGAGGCCGGCAGCACCCCGGCGGCGATCGGCGCGGCGGCCCACCACCAGCGCGCCGGGTCCACGCGCCGGCCGGTCGTGGCGGTCGCGACGGCGAACATGAGGGCGGCGAACCCGAGTGCGAGCCACGGGTCCCGCCCGAGCTGGGAGACGAGGAGGGCGACGACGGCGAGCTGGCCGACCGCGCGGAGGCTCGCCGTGAGCGGGGGAAGCCACCCGCCGCCGAGCGCCCACCGGTGCACTGCAGCGGCGGCAGCGGCGAGGACGACGACGGAGACGATGACCCCTGGCCCGAGTCCCAGAAGCGTCCCGGTCTGCACGAGAACTACAATAGGGGGCTGGGCGCGCCCCACCCGCGCGCCGACCACCGGAAGGAATCCGACGTGTCCGAAGCCCCCGCCCGCCCGCTGCGTGTTGCCATCATCGGCGCCGGTCCAGCCGGCGTCTACGCTGCGGACATCCTGACCAAGTCCAACGAGGTCAAGGGCGGAGACGTCGAGGTCAGCATCGACCTGTTCGACCAGTACCCCGCACCCTACGGCCTGATCCGCTACGGTGTGGCCCCGGACCACCCCCGCATCAAGGGCATCGTCAACGCCCTGCACCGGGTCCTCGACCGCGGCGACATCCGCTTCATCGGCAACGTGACGTACGGCCGCGACCTCACGCTCGCGGACATCCGCGGCTTCTACGACGCGGTCATCTTCGCCACGGGCGCGCTCAAGGACGCCCCGCTGGACATCCCGGGCGTGGAGCTCGAAGGCTCCTTCGGCGGCGCCGACTTCGTCGCCTGGTACGACGGGCATCCGGACGTGCCGCGGGACTGGCCGCTCACGGCGAAGGAGGTCGCGGTGATCGGCAACGGCAACGTGGCCCTCGACGTGGCGCGCATGCTGTCCAAGCACGCCGACGACCTGCTGGTCACGGAGATCCCGGACAACGTCTACCGCGCGCTCAAGGCCAGCCCGGTCACGGACGTCCACGTCTTCGGCCGCCGCGGGCCCGCGCAGGTGAAGTTCACCCCGCTCGAGCTGCGCGAGCTCTCCCACTCCCGGGACGTGGACATCGTCCTGTACCCGGAGGACTTCGAGTTCGACGACGCCTCCGACGAGGCCATCAAGACCAACAACCAGGTCAAGACCATGGTCAACACGCTCGCGAACTGGATCGCCGAGGACCAGGACACCGGCGCCTCCCGCCGCCTCCACCTGCACTTCCTGCAGAGCCCCGTGGAGATCTACGACTCGCCCGAGACGCCGGGCCACGTGGCCGGCATCCGGTTCGAGCGCATGGAGCTCGACGGCACGGGCAACGTTCGCGGCACAGGCCAGTTCGAGGACTACCCCGTCCAGGCCGTGTACCGGGCGATCGGCTACCGCGGCTCGGAGCTCGCCGAGATCGAGTACGACGCCCGCCGCGGCGTGATCCCCAACGAGGGCGGCCGCGTCCTCGACGAGGACGGGACCCCGATGCCCGGGCTGTACACCACCGGGTGGATCAAGCGCGGCCCCGTGGGGCTGATCGGCCACACCAAGGGCGACGCGCTCGAGACGATCGGCTGCCTCCTCGAGGACCGCGACTCGCTCCCTGCCGCCGAGAACCCGGACGAGCACGCCGTCATCGCGCTGCTGGAGGACCGCGGTGTCGAGTACACGACGTGGGAGGGCTGGAATGAGCTGGACGCCCACGAGCGGGCCCTCGGCGAGGCGTGGGCCGCGGACACGGCCGACGCCGGCGCTGCCGCCGGCGCCGCGGGCGGCGGCGGCCAGGTGCGGCGCGAGCGCGTGAAGGTGGTGCCGCGCGAGGACATGATCCGGATCTCGCGCAAGGCGGCACCCGGCGCCTGAGCCCGGCTGGGGCACGGGCCCCTGCCGGTCTCACATCGTGAGACCTTCTGAGGGTCTCACAGGCTGGACCCGTACAGTGGACAGGTTTGTTCGTCACTGAAGACCAGGAGTGTGGGATGCAGATCCTCCGCACGAAGCCGATCGAGGCCACCATCGCGGCCTCGCAGGAGTCCGGGCGCCGGCTCAAGCGATCGCTGAGCTCATGGGACCTCATGATCATGGGGGTCGCCGTCGCCGTCGGCGCGGGCATCTTCTCGGTGGGGGCCAAGGCCGCCGCGAGCTTCGCGGGGCCGGCCGTCACGGTCTCCTTCGCGATCGCGGCCGTCGCGTGCGCGCTCGCGATCATGTGCTACGCCGAGTTCGCGACCGCCATGCCGGTGGCCGGCTCCGCCTATGTGTTCACCTACGCCACGATGGGCGAGCTGCTGGCCTGGATCATCGGCTGGAACCTCATCCTGGAGCTCTTCACCGCGGGCGCCGTGATCGCCAAGTACTGGGGCATCTACCTCAGCAAGGTCTTCTCGCTCGCCGGGCTCGATGTGCCGGCGAGCATCCAGCTCGGCCCGGTCGAGCTCGTGTGGGGCCCGTTCCTGATCGTCGCGATCTTCACCGTGCTCCTGGTCCTCGGCACCAAGCTCTCGGCCCGGGTGGGCAACGTCATCACCGTGGTGAAGATCGCCGTGGTGCTGTTCGTGATCGTGGTCGGGTTCTTCTATGTCAAGGCCCAGAACTACAGCCCGTTCGTCCCGCCCGCCGTCCCGGCCTCCGGCTCCGGCGGCACCGAGGTGCTCAAGCAGTCGTTCTTCTCGTTCCTCACCGGTGCCGCACCCGCGCAGTACGGCGTGTTCGGGATCTTCGGCGGCGCCGCCCTGGTCTTCTTCGCGTTCATCGGCTTCGACGTCGTGGCCACGAGCGCCGAGGAGGTCAAGAACCCGCAGAAGACGCTCCCGCGCGGCATCTTCGGCGGCCTGGCGGTCGTGACCCTGCTCTACATCCTCGTCTCGCTCGCGCTGACCGGCATGGTCCCGTACACCGTCCTGGCCCAGGCTGAGGCCCCGACCCTGACCACGGCGTTCGAGGCCGTGGGCAACACGGACGCCGCCAAGGTCATCGCGTTCGGCTCCCTCGTGGGCCTCACCACCGTGATCATGGTCCTGCTCATGGGCCTGGCCCGGGTGATCCTCGCGATGAGCCGCGACGGCCTGCTCCCGCGGGCGCTGTCCGTCACGAGCGAGAAGCGCGCCACGCCCGCGCGCCTGCAGATCATCTGCGGCAGCGCCGTGGCGCTCGTCGCGGGCCTGACCAAGGTGGACGTGCTCGAGGAGATGATCAACATCGGCACCCTCTCGGCGTTCGTGGTGGTCAGCCTCGGCATCGTGGTCCTGCGGCGCAAGCGCCCCGACCTCAAGGCCGCGTTCCGCGTGCCCTTCGGCAAGGTGCTCCCCATCGTCTCCGCCGTGCTGTGCCTGTACCTCATGACCAACCTCGCGGTCGAGACGTGGATCTACTTCGCGGGCTGGCTCGTGGTGGGCCTGGTCATCTACTTCGCCTACGGGCAGCGCCACTCCCGGCTCAACGAGCGCTTCGCGGCGGAGCGGAACGCGGTGTCGGAATCGTCGCAGTAGTCTGCCCGCGCTGTCTGGGAGTTTGCCCAGACCACCACTTGCGTTGCAGAAATTGTCAACGCCTGTGATGGTCCGCGTCTAGGATGGGGCCATGGCGAGACCTCCACGGCCCGAGCGGAAGTACGAGCTGCTCGACCAGATCCTCGACCACCTGCTCGACTCGACGCTGGCGGACCTGACGTTCCGCAGCCTCGCGGACGCGCTGGGCATCAGCAGCTATGTGCTCGTGTACCACTTCGGCAACCGGGAGCAGCTGGTCACCGAGATCATCCGCGGCATCATGCGCCGCCTCGAGCCGCTCGCGGCCCTCAGGCCGGCGTCGGACTCCCCGGAGGACGTGGTCGCCGTGGCCCGCAAGGCGTTCGAGCTGGGCCTCGACCACCGCGGGCGGCACCTGCAGCGGCTCGAGTTCGAGGCCTCGGTGCAGGATGTCGTCGCCGACGACCCGCGCCGGCCGGCGGCCCAGTCCTTCGAGCACTGGTGCGGGCTGCTGGCCAGGTGGCTGCGGGGCCGTGGCCTCCCGCCCCGCACGGCCCGGGCGATGGCCCGCACGTACGTGGGCGCCGTGATGGGGCTGCTGTACGACTTCGTGCTCACCGGCGACCGGCGCGCCGCGCTCGATTCCTTCGACGTGCTGGCCGACGGGTTCGTTGCCCACCTTGACCGCGCGGCGCACCGGGTCCCCTCCTAACCGCCGCCCCCACCCGTTCCGGGTACGCATCTCGTCGCCGTTCCGCCCTTCCGGGTACGCTGCGGCTGCAGAAGGACGACGCCGGGGTCCCCACCTGAGTGGGGACCCCGGCGTCGTCCGTGGGTACTGCCGGTATCCGGGCGGCTACTTCCCGAGCTCCGCGCGGAGCTTCGCGCCGAGCTCGGAATCCACGTTGGTCCAGTACTGGATCGCGCGCTCCTTGATGTCTTCGCGCTTCACTCCGCCGACCGCGCCGGCGATCGTGGTGAGGAAGCGGGCGCGGGTCGCGTCGTCGAACACCTCGCGGTAGAGGATGCCCGGCTGCACGAAGTCGCCGTCCTCGGCATGGAGGGAGTGCGCGGCGAGGGTGAGCTCGCCGTCGTTCTCCCAGCCGCCGCCCACGGTGCCGGCAGCGGGCTCGACCGCGGCGGGACCGCCGGCCGAGTTCGGCGCGTACACCGGGGTGCTCGGGGAGTTGAAGCTGATGCGGCCCGCGCCGTCCTGGCTGTAGTTGCGCACCTCGGACTTCGGGGCGTTGACCGGCAGCTGGGCGTGGTTGGTGCCCACGCGGTAGCGGTGCGCGTCCGCGTAGGAGAAGATGCGCGCCTGGAGCATCTTGTCCGGCGAGGCCGCGATGCCGGGCACGAAGTTCGACGGCGCGAACGCGGCCTGCTCGATCTGCGCGAAGTAGTTCTCCGGGTTGCGGTTGAGCTCCATCGTGCCGACCTTGATGAGCGGGTAGTCCTTCTTGGACCACGTCTTCGTCAGGTCGAACGGGTTGTACCGGTAGGTCTTGGCGTCCTCGTACGGCATGACCTGCACGAAGAGCTCCCAGCTCGGGAAGCTGCCCTCCTCGATGCTCTCGTAGAGGTCCTGGATGTAGTAGTCGGCGTTCTCGCCGGCGATGCGCTCGGCCTCCTCGCCCGTGAGGTTCTCGACGCCCTGGTTCGTGTGGAAGTGGTACTTGACCCAGAACCGCTCGCCCTCGGCGTTGATCCACTGGTAGGTGTGCGAGCCGTAGCCCTGCATGTGGCGCCAGGTCTTGGGCAGGCCGCGGTCGCCCATGAGCCAGGTGACCTGGTGGGCGGACTCGGGGGAGAGGGTCCAGAAGTCCCACTGCATGTCCGCGTCGCGCAGGTGGCTGCCCGGGAGGCGCTTCTGCGAGTGGATGAAGTCGGGGAACTTGATGCCGTCGCGGATGAAGAACACCGGGGTGTTGTTGCCCACGAGGTCGTAGTTGCCCTCGGAGGTGTAGAACTTGATGGCGAAGCCGCGGGGGTCGCGCCACGTGTCCGGGGAGCCGTTCTCGCCCGCCACGGAGGAGAAGCGGATGAGCATCTCGGTCTCGGCGCCCGGCTGGAACAGTGCCGCCTTGGTGTACTTCGAGACGTCCTCGGTAGTCTTGAACACACCGAAGGCCCCGCCGCCCTTGGCGTGGACCACGCGCTCCGGGACGCGCTCGCGGTTGAACTGGGCGAGCTTCTCGACCAGGTAGTGGTCGGTGAGGATGATCGCGCCGTCGGCGCCGACCGACTGGGCGTGGGCGTCCGAGACGACCGGGGCTCCGGACTGGGTGGTCGAGTAGTTGACCGTCATGTCTCTCCTTCTGTTCCGCGCGTACTGCGCCGTACTGGTTCGGGGGGAGGAAGGCTGTGGGCGGGATCAGGCCGCGGGGTGCGGTGCCGGACGCGCTGCGCACTCGGCGCAGACCCCGACGTAGGTGACGTCCGCGATCATGATCGTCATCCCGTGCGTGTCCGAGGGCGTCAGGCACGGGGCATGGCCTACCGCGCAGTCGACGTCCTCGACGCGGCCGCAGACCGAGCAGATCGCGTGGTGGTGGTTGTCGCCGACCCTCGTCTCGTAGAGCGCGGGGGAGTGGGGCGGCTCGAAGCGCCGCAGCATCCCCAGGTCGGTCAGGTCGCCGAGGACCACGTAGACGGACTGCGGCGTGATGTCCGGGAGCTCCTCGCGGGCGGCGGCGAGGATGGCCTCGGCCGAGGAGTGCGGGTGGGACTCGACCGCGCCGAGCACCGCGAGGCGCTGCTTGGTCACCCGGCGCCCGTGAGCGCGCAGGGCCGAGGCCCATCCGCTGTGCTCGGTGCTCCGTTCCATGGCCCCATTAGAGCACTTATTTTTAGCAACTCACAATAAGGTCAGCCTAAGCTTGCCTCGCGCCGTCGGTAGGCTGGAGGCCGGGGAACGAGGAGGAACATGGAGAGGACCGAGCCCGTGCACGCGGCATGGCGGCGGGCCGGGGCACGCGCGGGCTGGATTGCCGGCGGCCTCGCCCTCGATGCCCTCTACGCGACGGTCCGGCAGGCCGCTGCCTTCCGCGCTCGGGGCGGCCGGCGTATCGCCACCGGACCCGAGGGCAGCCCGACCGTGCGCACGACGTCGGAGCCTCCCCGCGGGGGCCGGCCGCCCGCCGTCGTGCTCATCCCCGGGATCTACGAGCCGGCGGCGTTCCTCGATCCCCTCCGCCGCCGGCTCGAGGAGCGCGGGCACGAGGTCGCTGTGGTCGAGGAGCTCGGCTGGAACCTCCGCAGCGTCCCCGACTCGGCCGCCCTCGTCGCGGACCGCCTCCGCGAGCTCGGGCTCGCCGACGTGCTGATCGTGGCCCACTCGAAGGGCGGCCTCATCGGCAAGGAGCTCCTCGTCACGGAGCCCTCGCTCGTGCGCGGCATGATCTCGATCTCGACCCCGTACGGCGGCCACCCGTTCTCGCGCATCGCGCCCACGCCGGCCCTGCGCGCCTTCCACGCCACGGACCCCGTGATGCTCGCCCTCGCGGCGGAGCGGGCCGCGAACGCCTCCATCGTGTCCATCAGCGCAGAGCTCGACCCGATCGTGATCGGCGGGACCTGGCTCGAGGGCGCGCGCAACGTCTGCCTGCCGGTCGTGGGACACTTCCGCATCCTGTCCCACCCGGCCTTCCTCGCGCTCCTCGACGAGCTGCTCAATGAGGCCGGGGCTGCGGGAAGATCGCCGCGAGAACGCGGAACCAAGGGGCAGGGCAGAAACGTTGAGTAGGCGGAGGTAACCGTGCACAACCACTACAACGGAATCAAGACTGCGGCGCTCTTCGGCGTGCTCTGGGCAGTCCTGCTGGGCATCGGCGGGCTGGTGGGCGTCTGGTCGCGCAGCGGCTCGCCCGTCCTGATCTTCGCAGGCCTCGGCCTGGTCATGACGTTCTACAGCTACTGGAACAGCGACAAGATCGCGCTGCGCTCCATGCAGGCCTACCCCGTGACGGAGGAGCAGGCGCCGGGGCTGTACCAGATCGTGCGGGAGCTCTCCCAGCGCGCCAACCAGCCGATGCCGCGCATCTACATCTCCCCGACGGAGTCCCCGAACGCCTTCGCCACGGGCCGCAACCCGCGCAACGCCGCGGTGTGCTGCACCGAGGGCATCCTGCGGTTGCTCGACGCCCGCGAACTGCGGGGCGTGCTGGGCCACGAGCTCATGCACGTCTACAACCGGGACATCCTCACGTCCTCGATCGCGGCCGCGGTCGCCGGCGTCATCACCTCGGTCGCCCAGTTCGCCATGTTCTTCGGCGGCGGGGGCCGTGACCGGAACGCGAACCCCTTCGCCCTCCTGATCCTGAGCCTGCTCGCCCCGTTCGCCGCCTCGCTCATCCAGCTCGCGATCTCCCGCACGCGCGAGTACGACGCCGACGAGGACGGGTCCCAGCTCACCGGCGACCCGCTCGCCCTCGCCTCCGCGCTGCGCAAGATCGAGGGTGGCGTGCGCCTGGCGCCCCTGCCCGCCGACGACCAGAAGCTGGTCAACACCTCGCACCTCATGATCGCCAACCCCTTCCGCGGCGGGGCAGGGCTCACGCGGCTGTTCGCCACGCACCCGCCGATGTCGGACCGGATCGTGCGCCTCGAGCAGATGGCCGGCCGCGAGCTCGGCCGCTGACGCCCTCCTTCCCAACGCCGCATCAGGACATGCCGCGATGCCGAAGCGATTGCGGCATGTCCTGATGCGGGGTTGAGTGGGGGAAGGCTGTCAGGAGGTCGCACATGAAGGTTGGCGTCATCGGAGCGGGCGCGATCGGCGGCACCCTCGCCGCCCTCCTGGACCGCGCCGGCCACAGCGTCGAGGTGGCGGCGCGCGGCGAGCGCCTCGCCGCCATCCGGGCGGAAGGGCTCCGGCTCACCGGCCGATGGGGCGAGCACCGGGCTGACGTCGCTGCCGGCGAGCGGCTCACCGCCGTCCCCGATCTCGCGCTCCTGTGCGTCAAGGCCCAGGACGAGGGGGAGGCGCTGGCGGTCCACGAGGACATGCTCGCCGGCGTGCCCCTCGTCGTGGTCCAGAACGGGCTCGACGGCGCAGCCGGCGCCCGTGCCCACACCGGCCCGGTGATCGGGGCGATCGCCTTCTTCAGCGCGGACTGCCCGGTCCCCGGGGAGTCCCGCGTGCTCGTCCCCGGACCCCTGTACCTCGGCTCGGGGACGGAACCGCCCTCCGCCGAGGCAGCCGCTGCCGCCCGGGTGCTGTCCGCAGGGATCCCGTGCCGGGCCGTGGCCAACTTCGCCGGCTGCCAGTGGACGAAGCTCGTGGTGAACCAGATCAACGCGATGCCGGCCATCACCGGCCTGAGCGTCCAGGAGACGCTCGCGGATCCGGCCCTGCGGCGGATCATCCTCGCAAGCATGCGCGAGGCACTGCGGACAGGACGGCGCGAGGGCGTCACGTTCGGGTCCCTCGACGGCATGAACTCCCGCGCCCTCGGCCTCCTCGGGTCCGCCCCCGCGCCGATCGGGAGCGCCCTGCTGCGCCTCATGGGCCGCCGGCTCGGCCGTGAGCCGGTCCTCGGTTCGACCCTGCAGAGCGTCCAGCGGGGCCTCCCGACCGAGATCGACCACCTCAACGGCGCGATCGTCGACCGGGCCCGGGCCCTCGGCGCCGACGCGCCCGTGAACGCCGCGATGACCGAGCTGGTGCACGAGGTCGAGCGGGACCACCGCTTCCGCACGCCGCCCGAGGTCGCGCGCAGGATCCGCCTGCCGTAGCCGGCCGCGGCTAGGGTGTTGCGGTGCGCAACTATCTGGCCGACACGAGTCCCCTCACGGAGAGCCCCGAGTTCAGGCGCCTCTGGTTCGGCCAGCTGCTGAGCATCCTCGGATCCCAGCTGACGGTCACGGCCGTGAGCCTGCAGATCTACGACCTCACCCGCTCGAGCTTCAACGTGGGCCTGCTCGGGCTCGTGGCCCTCGTCCCGTTCGTCTTCGCGGGCCTGTACGGCGGCGCGATCGTCGACGCCCACGACCGCCGCACCGTTGCGATCGCCTCCTCGTGGCTGCTGTGGGGCACGAGCGCGCTCATCGCGCTGCAGGCGTGGCTGCGCCTCGAGAACGTCCTGCTCATCTACCTGCTCGTGGGGATCCAGGCGCTCGGAACCGGCCTCAACATGCCCGCGCGGAGCGCGATCATCCCGAGGCTCCTCCGCCCCGAGAAGCTCGCGGCGGCCAACGCCCTGAACATGATCACCTTCGGCCTCGGCGGCGCCGCCGGGCCCCTGCTCGCCGGCGCGCTCGTGGCGTCGGTGGGCTACGGCTGGACCTACACCTTCGACGTGCTCAGCTTCACCGTGGCCATGTGGGCGCTGTTCCGCCTGCCGCCGCTGCCGCCCGAGGGGGCCGTGCGGCGGGCCGGGATCCGCTCGGTCGCGGAGGGATTCCAGTTCCTCGGCACCCGGCCCAACATCCGCATGACGTTCCTCATCGACATCTGCGCCATGGTCTTCGCGATGCCGCGCGCCGTGCTCCCGGCCGTCGCGGCCCTCGCCCTCGGCGGCGGCGCGGCCACCGCGGGCGCCCTGCTGGCAGGGATCGCCGCCGGCACCTTCCTCGGCGGCCTGTTCTCGGGGCCGGTCGCGAGGCTGCGCTGGCAGGGCCGCGGCGTCCAGTGGTCCGTGGTGGCGTGGGGCGCGAGCATCCTCGCGTTCGGGATCGTGGTGCTCTCGGCCGGGCGGACCTCGCCGGACGGCCCGACCTGGTGGGTGCTGCCCGCGATCCTCTGCATGGTCGCGGCGGGCGCGGCCGACTCCGTCAGCGCGGCCCTACGCTCCACCATCCTCCAGGCGGCCACACCGGACTCCATGCGCGGCCGCCTGCAGGGCGTGTTCACCGTGGTGGTCGGCGGCGGCCCGCGCCTCGGCGACGTGTTCTCCGGCGGCATGGCCTCATGGCTCGGCGAGGGCACCTCGATCGTGGTTGGGGCCCTCGTGTGCATCGCGCTCGTCTGGGTGCTGCATGTGGCGCAGCCGGGCTTCGCTCGCTACGACGCGGAGCGTCCCACGCCGTAGCGGCGAGCACGACGCCGGCCGCCCACCCCGCGCGGGCGGGCTCAGCCTGCCTCCGGGGCAGCCTCCGGCAGCGCCGCCTCGAGGAGCGTCTGCGCAGTGGTCCACGGCAGGAGGATGCACCGGCGGCGCAGGGGTGCGACGGCCAGTTCCGCGAGGGCGAGCAGCGGCCCGGCGCAGGAGTCCGGGGCGGAGGGGGCCCCGGCGCGTGCCGCGGTCCCCTCGGTCCAGCTGCCGATGCGGCCCGGGAGGGCCGAGCGCTCGAGGGGGCGGCCGCTCGAGCGGGCCCGGACCAGGCCGCCGAGCAGGGCTGCGGCCTCCGCGGGGGCCATCGGGTGCACGGTGGCGGCGAGGAGGGACGCGGCAGCCCGCGAGAGGGTGCAGCCGCTGGCCGTGCCGCGGAGCACGGCCCTCCCGTCGTCGACTGTCAGGGTGAGGTCCACCCGGTCCCCGCACGTGGGATTGACCCGTTCCAGGCGCGGGGTGCCAAGTGCCCCGTCGCCGGCGCGGTGGGCCACCAGTCCCGGCGTCGTCCGGCCGTGCTGCTCGATGACCGCGAGGAGTTCCTCGCGCTCGTCGGCGCTCACCGGGGCACGTCCTCGTCGCGGGGCCGCGCCGGGCGCTGGTCCTCGCGGGCGCGCAGCGCGGCATGGAGGGTGTCGCGGGGGATCGGCGTGGACGTGAAGCGGATCCCGATGGCGTCGGCGATGGCGTTGGCCATCGCCGGGGCCACCGGGTTGAAGGGGGACTCGCTCATGGACTTGGCCCCGCGGGGTCCGAGGGAGTCCTCGGTGTCGGCGAAGTACACCTCGCTGCGGGGGATGTCCGCGAAGGCCGGCACGTGGTACTGGCGCAGGATGTCGGTGGTGACCCGGCCGGCGTCGTCGATGCGGATCTGCTCGTGCAGCACCGCCCCGATGGCCTGGGCGATGCCGCCCTCGACCTGGCCGCGGCACTGGTGCGGGTTCATCACCTTCCCGGCGTCGGCGGCCTGGACTGACTGCAGGATGCGCAGCTCGCCGGTGCCCGTGTTCACCGCCACGCGGAAGCCGTGGACGTTGAAGGACACCGACCGGGGGGTGCCGCCCCAGTGGCCCCGCCCGACGTAGCGCTCCTCGTCGCTGCCCTCGTCGACGTCGCCGAGGAGCGCGTCGAGCTCCACGTCGCCGTGCGGGGTGCGCACCACCTTGCCCGCGATCTCGCAGTGCGCCGCGTCGCTGCCGGTGCGTGCGGCGGCGGCCGCGCGGAGGGTGTCCGCCAGCTCCCGCGCGGCGGCGTCGGTGGCGCGGCCGGCCACCACGGTGCCCGTGGACCCGAAGGCGCCCGTGTCGTGCTCGACGAGGTCCGAGTCGGACTGGCGCAGGACCACGTGCTCGGTGGTGGTCCCCAGCGCGGTGGCAACCAGCTGCGCGTGCACCGTGGAGGTGCCGTTGCCGAACTCTGCCGTCCCCACGCGGGCCTCGTACCGTCCTCCCGGCAGGAGGCGCACGCGGGCGTGGGCGTGGTGGCCCCGCGGCGGCACGGTGTCGATCATGGCGATCGCCGTGCCTTCGCCGACCTTCCACTCGGGCCCGAGCGGATCGGCGTGCCCGGCGGCCTGCGCCGCCTCTTCGCGGTCGCGGCCGCGGGCGAGCGCGTCGCGGACCAGATCGATGCACTGGTCCAGCCCGTAGCTGCCGAAGTGGACGTCCTCCTCGGGCTCCTCGTGCATCGAGATCATCGGGTCCTCGACGCCGACCACGTTGCGGCGGCGGAATTCGAGCGGGTCCAGGTGCAGCTGGGCGGCGAGCTCGGACATGGCGGACTCGACCGCGAAGATCATCTGGCTCAGTCCGTATCCGCGGAAGGCGCCGGAGGGGACGTTGTTGGTGTAGACCACGCAGGCGTCGACCTTCTTGTTCGGGGCGCGGTAGACCGAGAGGGACTCCCCGCACCCGTGGAACATCACCCCCGGCCCGTGGTTGCCGTAGGCGCCCGTGTCCACGCGGACGTCCACGCCCAGTGCGGTGAGGCGTCCCTCGGCGTCGGCGCCGGCCCGGACGCGGATCCGGAAGGGGTGCCGCACCGTGGTGGCGGAGAACACCTCGCTGCGCGAGAGCTCCAGCTTGACCGGCCGGCCGGTGGCAAGCGTGGCGAGTGCGGCCAGATCCTCGGTGAGCACTTCCTGCTTCCCGCCGAAGCCGCCTCCCACGCGCTCGCAGAAGACCCGGACCCTGTCCGGGGGCAGGCCGAGGACGCGGGAGAGCGTGCGGCGGACGAGGAAGGGAACCTGGGTGCTGGACCGCACGACGAGCCGGCCCTCGCCGTCGGTCCATGCGATGGCGCCATGGGTCTCGAGCGCCACGTGGGAGAGGCGATGGGTGCGGTACGTGGCCTCGTGGGTCACGGCCGCTGCCGCGAGCCCCTCCTCGAGGTTCCCGATCTCCCCGTGGGCCACGGCGAGGATGTTCCGCTCGGGATCGGCGATGCGGGACTCCTCGGGATCGCGTCCGGTGTGGAGGGCCGGGGCCCCCGGCGCGTCCGCCTGCTCGGGGTCCAGCACCGCGGGCAGCACCTCGTAGCGGACGTCCACGAGCCGTGCTGCCCGGTCGGCGGCCCGCGGCGTCTCGGCCACGACGAGGGCCACGCGCTGGCCCACGTGGCGCACCACGTCGTCGAGGATGCGGGTGTCATCGGGGTCGTCCGTGGACAGCTCGTGCTGCGCCGAGGAGAACCGGAGGGCAGGAGCGTCCGCGTGCGTGAGGACGGCGACGACCCCGGGCTCGCGGAGTGCCCGGGAGGAGTCGATGCCCAGCACGCGCGCGTGGGCGTGCGGGGAGCGCACCACGGCGGCGTGCAGCAGGGCGCCCGGCAGCTCGGCGGGGTCGATGTCCATCGTGTAGCGCACGGTGCCGGTCACCACGCCGGGGCCCTGGGGAGCCCCGGTGCTCGAGCCGACCCCGCCGTAGCCCTCCTCCACGTTCACGCGGCCGTGGACGGCGTCCTCGATGGAGCGGTAGCCGGTGCACCGGCAGAGGTTGCCCTTGAGGCTGCGGGCCAGGTCCGAGCGCTCCCGGTCGGTGAAGGTGCAGGCGGTCATGATCATGCCGGCGGTGCAGAAGCCGCACTGGAATCCGCCGGCCCGCAGGAAGGCCTCCTGCGTCGGGTGCAGGTGCTCGGGGGTGCCGAGGCCCTGGACGGTCGTGACCGTGCGCCCGGAGGCCCGGTGGGCGGGGTAGATGCAGCTGTGCACGGGCGCCCCATCCACGTGGACGGTGCAGGCGCCGCAGTCCCCGGCGTCGCAGCCCTTCTTCACGCCGAGGGCGCCGTGGTCGCGCAGCCACGTGCGCAGGCACTGCCCTGGCTCGGGCCGGACGGGGACGGGGCGCCCGTCGACGAGGGCCTCGCCCTCCCGGGGCGAGGGGAACAGCGGATCGCCGGCCGTGCGGGGTGCGGTGGTCATCGGGCGGTCCTCTCCACGGTGATGTCGCCGGTGGTTCGCGCTGCGCCGGCCGTGCCGGGAAGCAGCTCGGCGAGGATCTCCTGACCGAGCCGGTGCGTCATGGCGCGCCGCCAGTCGGGGGCGCCGTGGACGTCGTCATGCCAGCCCCCGTCCGCCACCGCGCTGTCGACGGCGGAGCGCCAGCCGTCGCCGCTGGCCGGCGGCTGTCCTGCTCCTCCGAGGTCGATCACGAGGGGGCGGCGCGTGGACGCGGTCACGACGATGCGGAGGCGGCCGGGGCCGGTGCGGCGGCCGATGAGCAGGGCCGCGGACCGGCCCCGCTCGGTCAGGGAGATCCGCCGGAAGGCCGCGGGCTGGCGCAGGGAGGCCAGCGGAATGCGGAAGCAGCGGATGAGCTCGCCGTCGCGCAGCGCCGTGCGGGTCTCGCCGAGGACGAGGTCGGCGACCGGCAGCTCGCGGCGCGCGCCCCGGGGGCCGAGCAGGACGGCGACCGCGTCGAGGCCGGCCAGCAGCGAGGTCATGGGCCCGGCCGGGAGGGCCGTCGCCACGTTGCCGCCGACGGTCGAGACGTTCCAGATCTTGTAGGAGGCCACGAAGGAGTCGCAGCAGGGCCGGAAGAGGTCGAGCCCGGGCAGGAGATCCCGGGGCAGCGGCAGGTCTGCGGCCTCGGGCAGGGCGTACACCTCGGCGACGCGGCAGGTCGCGGCCAGCTCGAGCGCGGGGACCGGCGCGGTTCCGTGCCCGGCGTCGGGGTCTCCGCCGGTGTGCCAGACCACGGACGGCCATCCCGCCCCTGTGAGGTCCAGGAGGCGCCGTGGGCGGCCCCGGGTGATGTCGGTCCCGTAGGAGAGCAGCACGGTCCCGCCGGCGAGCCAGGAGTCGCCGGGGCGCCACCTGTCGGGGTCCGCGCTCATCAGGACCTCCTCGACGCTGGTCATGTCCATCGGGGGTGCACCTTCCAGGAGTCGGGAGCCGTGTCCATGCCGCGGGACGCATGGACGGGCCCGGCGGCGTCCCGGAGGGGGTGCACCGCGTGGTTCCGTCCGCGCCGGGTCGCGATGATCTCGGCGAGGATCGCCACGGCCACCTCCTCGGGGGTCAGGGCGCCGATGTCCAGGCCGATGGGGGAGCGGAGCCGGCGCAGCAGGCCCTCGGGGAGGCCGCCGCGGAGCAGGTCCTCGGCGCGGCGCCCATGGGTGGTGCGCGATCCCATCGCCCCCACGTAGGCCAGGTCCATCCGGAGGGCCTGGTCCAGGACGGCGAGGTCGAACCGCGGGTCGTGGCCGAGGACGGCGACGGCCGTGCGCGGGTCGAGCCGCCCCGCGGCGTGCTCGGCCCGCAGGTGCACGGCCGGTGTCTCGGTCACCACCTCGTGCGCCCAGGGGTGGCGGGCGGCGGTGGAGAACAGCGGCCGGGCATCGCAGACCGTGATACGCCAGCCGAGAGGCCGGGCGGCCGCGGCCAGCGCCGCAGCGTAGTCGTTGGCGCCGTAGACGATCAGCCGGGGCGGCGGCCGGTGCGACTCGACGAGCAGGCGCCCGAGGGTCGGGCAGCCGTCCGCCGCCGCGCCGTGCACGGGCACGATCCGGGTGCCTCCGGCCTCCAGCGCCGACCGCAGCTCCTCCGCAGACCGCTCCGGCAGCATGCCGGTCAGCGCGGCCGGCAGCGGGGCGGCCGGGTCCAGGAGCGCGGGCGCCGGCAGGTCGACAGCCGCTCCCGGGAGGGCGCGGAGGAGGGCGACCGCCCGCACCGGGAGGTCCTCCACGGCGGCGGCCAGGGACGTGAGCGCACCGCGGAGGTCGGCCATCGGCTGGGCGAGGACCTGGAGGCTTCCGCCGCAGGTCAGGCCGACACCGAGGCCGTCGTCGTCGCCGTAGCCGAAGTCGACGACGTCGGCGGTCCCGGTCTCCAGCACAGTCAGGCACACGTCGACAACGGCGGCCTCGACGCAGCCCCCGGACACGGAGCCGACGGCGAGCCCGTCGCGCCGGACGGCCATGGACGTCCCGGGCGGCCGGGGGACGGAGCCCGAGGCGTCCACCACCGTGGCGATGGCCCACTCCTGGGGGTCGGCCAGGGCCGGGGCAAAGTCCTGGAGTCGCTCGAGCACGGTCACCGCCGCCAGGCGGGGCAGGGGCAGGCTGAAGGGAAGGTCACGGCGGTCAACTCCTCGGTGGCTCTGGGCCGCCGCGGGGCGGAGCGCCGGTACGTCGGGAGGAGGTACCGGGAGCTCTCTGGCGGCAGTCCAGCACGGTGGCGTGGTTGCTCGCCCGGTAGATAGTCCAGTCAGGACCCGCCATGGGCTGGGTCACACCGTAGCGGAAAGGCTGCGCGGACTGCAACGGCTTCCGGGCGCGTCGAACCCAAAATGGAAATAGTTTTCCGAAGATGTGTTGCGCCTCACGGTCGGCTGCCCTACGGTTGTCTCAGCCAATGGCGGGCCCCGGCTTCAGGGGCTATCTACCGGGCATGATCTGACAGCCGGATGGACCCGCCGATGGACATGAACCGTTCCCTTGGGTCCTCCCATGACGCACAGGACGTGAGCATCATGTCGACCACACCCCAAGGCACCCTCCGCACGCAGGACTTCCTCGAGCGCGCCATCGATCTCGCGGCCCGCAACGCGGCCGCCGACGGCGGGCCGTTCGGCGCCGTCGTCGTCACGCCGGACGGGCGCGAATTCTTCGCCGTCAACCGCGTGACCGCGGACAACGACCCGACGGCGCACGCCGAGGTCATGGCGATCCGGACCGCGTGCAGCGCGCTGGGCACCTTCGACCTCACCGGGTCGGTGCTCTACACCAGCTGCGAGCCGTGCCCGCTGTGCCTGTCCGCATCGCTGTGGGCGCGGCTCGACGCCGTGTACTTCGCCGCGGACCGCCACGACGCCGCCGCCGGCGGGTTCGACGACGCGGAGTTCTACGAGTTCTTCGCCCGCAGCCCCGAGGAGCGGGACCGCGCCCTCCCGGTGCGCCACATCGCCGTGGAGCGCCGGACCGCACCGTTTGAAGCCTGGGCTGCCAACGCCAGCCGCACCGAGTACTGATTCCCCCTACCCCCACAAGATCTGGACACTTCCCGGCGAGGGTCCCGCACGGCCGCCCCGGGAACAACAGAGGATCGCCCAACCTTGCGCGCCGGGCACCGCCCGCGCGCCGAAGGAGGCTCCTTCCATGTCACCGACCACATCGGCCACCCGTACCAAGACCCGGGCCCTGGCGGCCCGCTGGGGGCGTGCAGCACGCACCGGCCACGCCCCGGGCCCCGAGGACGAGAGGCTCCCGCTGGGGCGCACCGGCGCCTACGGCTTCCAGCACGTCCTCACCATGTACGGCGCGATCGTCGCCGTCCCGCTCATCATCGGCCAGGCCGCCGGCCTCTCCGGCGAGAAGACCGCACTGCTGATCAGCTCCTGCCTGCTCATGGGCGGCTTCGCCACCATCGTGCAGAGCGTGGGCGCCCCGTTCATCGGCTCACGCCTGCCGCTCGTCCAGGGGGTGTCCTTCGCCGGTGTCGCCCCCATGCTGGCGATCCTGGCCGGAGGCCACGATCTCACCGCCATCTTCGGGGCCGTGATCGTCTCCTCGGCGGTGGGCTTCCTGACGGCCGGCGCGTTCTCGCGCATCATCCGCTTCTTCCCGCCGGTCGTCACCGGCACCGTCATCACCGTCATCGGGATCTCGCTGCTCCCCGTGGCCATCTCCTGGGCCGCCGGGCACGGCACGGATGGGGCCGCAGACCTCCGCAGCCTCGGCCTGGCCGGGGCGACCCTGCTCATAGTGCTGCTGCTGTCCAAGGTGGGCGTGGGGATGATCTCGCGCCTGTCGATCCTGCTGTCCTTCATCCTCGGCACCGGTGTGGCCGCGGCCCTGGGCATGGTGGACTTCTCGGGCGTGGGCCGCGGCGCCCCGATCACGTTCCCCGCGCCCTTGGCCTTCGGCCCGCCGACCTTCGAGGTGGCCTCCATCGTCTCGATGCTCATCGTGGTCCTGGTGACCATGACGGAGACGACGGCGGACATCCTCGCCGTGGGCGAGATCGTCGGGGCCAAGGTCGACTCGCGCCGCGTCGCCAACGGCCTGCGGGCGGACATGCTCTCCTCCGCCTGCGCCCCGCTGCTGAACTCGTTCACGCAGACGGCGTTCGCGGCCAACGTGGGCCTCGTCGCCGTGACGGGCATCCGCAGCCGCTTCGTGGTCGCCGCGGCCGGCGTCATCATGGCCGGGCTGGGCATGTTCCCCGCCATCGGCCAGGTGGTCGCGGCCATCCCCGCCCCGGTGCTGGGCGGGGCCTCGATCGTGCTCTTCGGCACCGTGGCCTCCTCCGGGGTCCGCACCCTGGCCAAGGTGGACTACCGGAACTCGATGAACCTGGTCGTCGTGGCCGTCGCGTTCGCCTTCGGCCTGATCCCGGTGGCCGCGCCCCACTTCTACCGCGACTTCCCGGCCTGGGCCCAGACGATCCTGGGATCCGGGATCAGCGCCGCCGCGATCGTGGCGATCATCCTCAACCTCCTCTTCAACGAGCTGCGGGCGGGCAACTCCCGGAACCCGTCGGTCCTGGCGGCCGCACCGGTGCGGATCGTGCGGGCGGACGCCCTGACCCATCTGCGCGACGGCGACCAGCTCCGCAACGGAGCCATCGTGGACCGCGACGGCACCGAGGTGGCGGTCGTCCCGGAGCACTGCTTCGAGGACGTGCACCGGATGATCGGGGCCGGAGAGATCACCGACACTGGAGGGGTGCACAGGATCCTGCAGGAACGGCAGGCGCCCCGGTGAGCAGCCCCTGCGTCGTCGTGCTCGCCGCCGGGCTCGGGAGGCGGCTGGGCCTCGGCCCCAAGGCCCTCCTGCGGCTCGAGGGGGAGACGCTGGCGTCCCGGGCCGTCCGGGCCGCCAGCGCGGCGGGCGGTCGGCCCCTCCTGGTCCTCGGGCCGCGGGCCGACGAGATCGCGGCCTCGGTCCGGCGCCCGGACCGCGAGGAGGAACCGGTGGTCCTGCGCGTCACCGGATGGGAGGAGGGGATGTCCTGCGCCTGGCGTGCGGGAGTCGGGCGCGCGCTCCGGCTCGAACCCGGGCTGCCCGTGGCGATCGTGCTGGTGGACCAGCCCGGCGTCGGCCCCGAGGTCATCTCCCGGCTGCTCTCGGCCCACCGCCCCGGGCGGATCACCAGGGCCGCCTACCGGGGTCGCCCCGGACATCCCGTGGTCCTCGACCCCTCCCACGCCGCGGCCGCAGCACGCCAGGCGCAGGGGGACACCGGGGCCCGCGGGTACCTCCTGGCCCACTCCGAGGCGATCGACACGGTCGAGTGCGGCCACCTCGGCAGCGACGACGACATCGACGTCCCCGCCGACCTGGCCCGCTGGCCCGGACTGGGCTGAGAACGGGGCGGGCACGACGCCGGCCGCCCACCCCGCGCGGGGTGGGCGGCCAGCGTCGTGCCCGCCTTCCTCCTAGCGGAAGTTCACGAACTGGAGGTCGACGTCCTCGTAGCCCTTGAGCAGGGAGATGGTGGACTGGAGGTCGTCGCGGGACTTCGAGGAGACGCGGAGCTCGTCGCCCTGGATCTGGGCCTTGACGCTCTTGGGGGCCTCGTCGCGGATGAGCTTGGAGATCTTCTTCGCGTGCTCCTGCGAGATGCCCTCCTTGATGGAGGCCTCAATGCGGTATTCCTTGCCCGAGGCGAACGGGTCGCCGGCCTCGAGCGACTTCAGCGAGATGCCCCGCTTGATGAGCTTGGACTCGAAGACGTCGAGGACCGCCTTGACGCGCTCCTCGGCGTTGGCCTTCATGAGGATCTTCTCGCCGCTGAAGTCGATCTCGGCGCCCACGCCCTTGAAGTCGTAGCGCTGGGCGATCTCCTTCTGCGCCTGGTTGAGGGCGTTGGCGACCTCCTGCTTGTCGACCTTGCTGACAACGTCGAACGTCGAATCTGCCATGGGTAACCTCCGGCTGGACGGGTCTGGATGCTGCCCCCCAGCCTAGCCGCTTGGGCCCCCGCGGACCCGGGTAATATGCGCCCGGCAACGCCCACAGTTCACTCACAGCCGAAGCCCAGTCGGATCGCAAGCGGGACTGCGAGCGTTGGGACCACTGAAGGCTCGCGAGGGAGGATCCATGGCGGAGAACGCGCCACGCTCCGACAACGGGGTTCCGGCGAAGGCGCCGGACGATGCAGCACCGAAGAAGTCGATCGCCGGCAGGGCCGCCGCGGCGGCCGGGGGAGTGGTCGCCGCCGCGACCCTCGCCGCCGGCATCGCAATGTCACCGGCCCCCGCGGCCTCCGCACGGCTCGACGGCGTGCATGCGGACCTCGCGCGGGCCGTGGCCCTGAGGCAGATCACCGACGAGCAGGCGGCGTTCTTCGAGGCCCAGGTGGCCCGCGCCATCGCCTCCGAGGAGGCGCCCCAGACGGGCGACGGCGAGGGCGTACCCGCCGCCGGAACCGCCTGATCCCGGGGCTTCGAGGCCGATTCGACGCGTGGACGAATGTTCTGTAAGGTTGTCTTGCTCGCACCGCGGAACACGGCTTGGCCGTTCGTTGCGCGGCGTGGCGTTCGGCAGATTACCCGAGCGGCCAAAGGGGGCTGACTGTAAATCAGCTGGCATTGCCTACGGGGGTTCGAATCCCTCATCTGCCACCGAACGAAGGGCCCGGCCTCATCCATGAGGCCGGGCCCTTCGGCTGTTTCCAGGCCCCGGCGGCTGTTTCCGCGCGCGGACGGCGTCAGTTCTCGGCGGCCTGGTCCCCGGGCCGCAGTGCCGCCGAGGCGGGGACGCCGGATGCCTCCTGCATGCCGCCGAGGACCGCGGTGACGGCCTCCTGCGAGGAGCGGTGCGGCTGCCAGCCCAGCGCCGAGCGGATCCGAGTGGTGTCCATGATCGGCACCTGGACGGCCATGTCGATCCAGCCCGGGTCGGTGCGCTGGATCCGCAGCTTCCAGGACAGCCACACGAGGGCGCGCAGCACGGCCGCCGGAAGCGGCACCGACTTCCTGGCCCCCAGCACCGGGGGGAAGGTGGTCGGGTCGAGCACAGGCTCGGCGGCCACGTTGAACGCACCCCGGGCCCGGGCCGTGAGCACCTTGGCGTAGGCGTCGGCCACGTCTTCAGCATGGACGGCCTGGAAGACCATCGTGGGCGGCATCGGCAGCACCGGGACCCGTGACCGCGCGATCTGCTGCGGGATGAACCGTCCCAGGAAGTAGCGCCCCACCTCGGACGCCTGCCCCGACTGGAAGATCAGCCCCGGCCTCAGCCGTGCCACGGTGATGTCCTGGTGGTCGGCCTCGAAGCGGTCCAGCAGCCGTTCCACCGCGGCCTTCTGCCGGCTGTAGTGCGAGGTGTGGAGGCCCCCGGTTGGCCAGGACTCGTCGACTCGCTCGTCCTTGGGCCCCGGGCTGTAGGCCCCCACCGAGGACGCGTAGACGACGTGCTTCACCCCGGCCTCGGCCGCCGCCTCGAAGACCTGCCAGCTGCCCTCCACGTTGACCCGGTGGAGATCGTCCTGGTGGTGGTTGGGCTGGATGATCCACGCGAGGTGCACCACGGCGTCGCACCCCCCGAACGCGGTGCGCAGTGCCGGGACCGCGTCCGGCGATCCGATGTCGACCTGGTGCCACGAGACGCTCCGGTAGGGCTCGGCGCCCGGGTCCGGGCGCCGGGCGACGCCGACGAGCTCGTGCCCGCCCGCCGCGGCCAGCGTCCTCAACAGCGCGGTCCCCACGTTCCCCGTGGCCCCGACGATGGCGATGCGCATGGTTGCTCCTAGCGTCATGGTGGTCGCTGTCCTGCTGCTCATTCCCGCTCGGCGCGCCGGGCAACCATCTCGAGCACGTCCGCGCCCCGGGCGCGCCCGTCGAGGGCGCGGGCGCGCTCGCCCATCCGGGCGGCCGCGTCGCGGTGCGGGCCGTCCGCGAGGAGCTCCTCCACCGCCGCCCGGATCCGCGCGGGCCGCGCCGAGCGGGACAGGCGGCGGCCGACGCCGGCCCGCTGGACCGCCGCCCCGATCCACGGCTGGTCGGTGGCCCGGTCCAGCGGCAGCACGAGCAGCGGGACGCCGTGGGCCAGCGCGGCCACCGCGGTGCCGTGGCCGCCATGGCTGACCACGAGGGAGGCCTCCGGCAGGAGCTCGGTGTGCGGGCGCCAGCCGTGCACCTCGACGTCGGCGGGGATCCTCAGGGCCCCGGCGGCCAGCCCCGAGCCGAGGGTCGCCACGACCCGGGCGGGGAGGCCCTCCACGGCGTCGAGCACCCTCTGCCACGTGGGCACCAGGGCCGGGTACGGGGCGGTGCTCAGGGAGAGGACCACGGTGGGCACGGCGGGCCGCGCCGGGACGGCGCGGACCATGGGGCCGATGTGGACGACGTCGCCGTGGCCGCGGTCCAGCGCGGGGATCGTCGGCGCCAGGACGGGCCTGCCGGCGTTGAGCAGGCGCAGGACCCGGAGCCCCCGCACGCGCAGCACGGCGTCGAGGGAGGGGAGCACCCGGCGGAGTACCCCATCGAGGGTGTGCTCGAGGACCACGTACTCGCGCCCGGCCCGCCGCAGCGCGTCCATCACTCCGAACAGGGCCACGTCCACCACGATGACGTCGGCCGGATGGGCGGCCAGCTCAGCGAGGGCGTCGCGCCGCATCGCGGGGTCGGACGCGATCCGCACCATGTCCAGGGGGGTGGAGCCGGAGGGGAATGTCCGGCTGGTGGAGAAGGAGGCGAAGCGGACCCCGCGGGCGGCGAAGTCCGGGGCCTGCGGGGCGTCGCCGAGCACGCTGACCGCGTGGCCCCGCAGCGCGAGCTCTTCGACGAGGGCCACGGCCGGGACCTTGTTGCCGCCGCCGTCCCACGTCACGAACAGGAATCTGGCCACTGTCCCTTTCCGCGGGCCGGTACCGGCCCTCCCGCGCGCCATGCTACGGGGGAGGACGCCCCGGGTCGAGCAGCATGCGGGCGACTTTGACTTTAGGGTCCCTAACTATTAGGGTACCTAAATATGAACAAGGAGCTTGCCGCGCTGGCCGAGGCCTTCCGGGACGCCATCCGCTACGGCACCTACATGGCCCGGCGGCTCGACGAGCTCTCAGAGCTCTCCGCGGCCCAGCTGAGCGTCCTGAACATGGTCGCCGGCGAGGGCCTGCGGATGGGCGCCATCGCCAAGAACCTCGGCGTGCGCGTTCCCACGGCCACCGAGCAGGTGGCCCGGCTCGAGAAGGCCGGGCTCCTCGAGCGGTGCAGCGACCCGCGCGACGCGAGGGCCGTCGTCGTCCGCCGGACCCCCGAGGGCGACGCGACGGCGCAGCGTGCCAACACCCGCCGCACGGAGCGGATGGCCGCCGCCCTCGCAACGCTCAGCGACGGCGAGCGCGCCGCCCTTGCGGCCGCGTTGCCCGTGATGGACAAGATCAACCAGTACGTGATGAAGAACCAGGAGCTGCCTGCATGACCGCCGAGACCGGCGTCCAGCCCGAATCCCACTCCCACCCCGCGCCCGCGGCCCAGCACGGCCCGGCCCCGCACGAGACGCTCGAGGCCGAGAAGGCCTCCTTCTTCCGCCAGCCCAAGGCCGTCTGGGCCACGGCCGCGGCCTCTGTCTTCGCCTTCATGGGCATCGGCCTCGTCGACCCGATCCTCCCCGCGATCGCCCAGAACCTCGACGCGAGCCCCAGCCAGGTCTCGCTGCTGTTCACGAGCTACTTCCTCGTCACCGCGGTGATGATGCTCGTCACCGGCTGGGTCTCCTCCCGGATCGGCGGCAAGAAGACGCTCCTGATCGGTCTTGCGCTCATCGTGGTCTTCGCGAGCCTGTCGGGCACGAGCCAGAGCGTCGCCGAGCTCATCGGTTGGCGCGCCGGCTGGGGCCTCGGCAACTCCCTCTTCGTGGCGACCGCGCTCGCGGTGATCGTCGGCGTCGCCTCCGGCGGGACGTCCACGGCCATCATCCTCTACGAGGCGGCCCTCGGCCTGGGCCTCTCGCTCGGCCCGCTCGCCGGCGCGCTCCTGGGCGGCTGGCAGTGGCGCATGCCGTTCTTCGGCACCGCGACGCTCATGGCCATCGCCTTCATCGCGATCCTCGCGACCCTCCCGAAGACCCAGCCCTCGGCGAAGAAGACCCGGTTCCGCGATCCCCTCCTGGCCCTCGGCCACGCCGGGCTGCGCTCGGTGGCCGGCAGCGCGTTCTTCTACAACTTCGGCTTCTACACCGTGCTCGCCTTCGTGCCGTTCATCCTCGGCATGGGCGCCTACGGCATCGGCGCGGTGTTCTTCGGCTGGGGCGTGGCCCTCGCCCTCTGCTCGGTCTTCGTGGCCCCGCAGCTGCAGGCCCGGTTCGGCGACGTCAAGGTCCTCGCCGGCACGCTCGCCGGGCTCGCCCTGGTCCTGGTCGGCATGGCCGTCTCCGCGGCCGCCCACGCCGTCCCCGCCGTGGTGGTCCTGACGATCGTCGCCGGAGCGCTGCTCGGCATCAACAACACCGTCTACACCGAGCTCGCGATGGGCGTCTCCGACGCGCCGCGGCCCGTGGCGAGCGCCGGCTACAACTTCGTGCGCTGGATGGGCGGGGCCCTCGCCCCCTTCATCGCCACCTGGCTGGGCGAGACCTATGGCGCGCCGGTCCCGTTCTACGCCTCCGCCGTGGCGCTCATGGTCGCGATGGCGATCGCCCTCGGCGGCAGGAAGTACGTCCAGGCGCACGAGCCCGCGGCGGTTTGAGCCTCGGCCCACGGGGAAGGAGGCCGGGAGCGCGGACCCGCGGGAATGAAACCCCCATGGGTATCGTTGAGACTTCCATACCGACCCCGCAGGGGACCCGCACAGAGAGCAAGGAGCGCGGCATGGCAACGAAGAACGTCACCGGCGAAGACTTCGCCGAGGTCATCGAGAAGAACGACATCGTCCTGGTGGACTTCTGGGCGTCGTGGTGCGGCCCGTGCCGCCAGTTCGCCCCGACCTACGAGGCCGCGTCCGAGAAGCACCCGGACGTCGTCTTCGCCAAGGTGGACACGGAGGCCGAGCAGATGCTCGCCGCCCAGGCGAACATCACCTCGATCCCGACCCTCATGGCGTTCCGCGAGAAGGTCCTCGTCTTCTCGCAGCCCGGCGCCCTCCCGGCTTCTGCCCTCGAGCAGGTCATCACGGCGGTGAAGGACCTCGACATGGAGGACGTCCACAAGAAGGTGGCCGAGGCGCAGGCCCAGGGGCCGCAGAACTGACGCACCGCGCAGCCGGTGCGAGAACGGCGCCGCTCCCAGCAGCTGGGGGCGGCGCCGTTCCTGCGTCCCGGGAGACTAGAGGCGCTCGATCTTCACCGGCTGGGCCAGGAGCGCACTCAGCGACTCGTTGAGGTCCTGCACCGCCACGCCCTTCGAGTGCCGGTCGAGGTCCTCCTCGGAGGCCCAGAGCTCGGAGAGGACGAGCCGGTCCTCGGACTCGTCCGTGATCTCGTACTGGAGGCAGCCGGGCTCGCGCTGGACCTCCTCGATCGCGATGTCGAGGGCGAGCTTGACGCGGAAGAACTCGCCCTCGTTGGGGATGAAGGTCGCCTGCAGGCGCACGGGATCAGTCATGGTCGCCAGCCTACCGAGTTGGTAGCTTTCATCCATGCAGAGCTCCTACACGGCAGGCGAGACGACGATGTCCCTGCTCGAAGAGACCATCGGGGCGAACTTCGCCCGCACCGCGGGGCAGCACGCGCAGCGCGAGGCCCTCGTGGAGGCAGCCGGTGACGGCCGCGCGGACGCGGCCCGCCGCTGGACCTACGCCGAGCTCGCGCACGACGTCGATGCCGCCGCCCGCGGGCTCCTCGCCGCGGGCGTCGCGAAGGGCGACCGCGTGGGGATCTGGAGCCCGAACTGCGCCGAATGGACCGTGATCCAGTACGCGACGGCGGCCATCGGCGCCATCCTCGTCAACGTCAACCCGGCCTACCGCGCCCACGAGCTGCAGTTCGTGGTCCGGCAGAACGGCATGCGCATGCTCGTCGTCGGCCCCAGCGACCGCACGAGCGAGTACGTCGCGATGGCCCGCGCCGCGCTCGCCGAGTGCCCCGATCTGCGCGAGCTCGTGTTCCTGCCGGCGCCCCACGCCCCGGGCGAGGCCCTGTTCGAGCCCGGTGTGCCGGCGTCGGACGGCGAGACGACCTGGGAGGCGCTCGTGGCCCGCGCGGGCGAGGTGCCGGCGTCGGCCGTCGAGGAGCGGGCGGCGACACTGGCAGCGGACGATCCCATCAACATCCAGTACACCTCCGGCACCACCGGCTTCCCCAAGGGCGCTACCCTCACGCACCGGAACATCCTCAACAACGGGTTCGCGATCGGCGAGCTGCTCGGCTACGCGCCCGAGGACCGGGTGGTCATCCCGGTGCCCTTCTACCACTGCTTCGGCATGGTCATCGGCAACCTCGCGGCGTACTCGCACGGGTGTGCCACGATACTGCCGGGCCGGGGCTTCAGGCCCGACGCGGCCCTGCGCGCCGTCCAGGACTTCGGCGGCACCTCCCTCTACGGCGTCCCGACCATGTTCATCGCCGAGCTCGCGCTGGACGACTTCGCCTCGTACCGGCTCGGCACGCTGCGCACGGGCGTCATGGCCGGCTCGACGTGCCCGGTCGAGGTCATGGAGCGCGTCATCGCCGACATGCACATGGAGGGGGTGGCCATCTGCTACGGCATGACCGAGACGTCGCCGGTCTCCACCATGACCCGCGCCGGCGACTCGCTCGCCCAGCGCACGGGCACCGTGGGGCGGACCATGCCGAACCTCGAGAGCAAGGTCGTGGACCCGGCGACCGGCGAGACCGTGGAGCGCGGGGTGATCGGCGAGCTGTGCACCCGCGGCTACGCCGTCATGGCCGGCTACTGGGACCAGCCGGACAAGACAGCCGAGGCCATCGACGCGGACGGCTGGATGCACACCGGCGACCTCGCCCGCATGGATGAGGACGGCTACGTGATGATCGAGGGGCGGATCAAGGACATGGTGATCCGTGGGGGTGAGAACGTCTACCCGCGCGAGATCGAGGAGTTCCTCTACCGGCACCCGGCCATCCAGGACGTCCAGATCATCGGGGTCCCGGATGCGACCTACGGCGAGGAGCTCATGGCGTGCATCATCCTCCGGCCCGGCGCGCAGCCGCTCACCGCCGAGGACGTCGCCGAGTACTGCCGGGGCGAGCTGGCGCACTACAAGGTGCCGCGCTACGTGGACATCCGGGAGTCGTTCCCCATGACCGTCTCGGGGAAGGTCCGCAAGGTGCAGATGCGCGAGGAGGCGGTGGCCAGGCTGGGCCTCGGCGCCCGCTGAGCCCCCGCGCGAGCTGACTCGATTAATCCACTGTGTACATATCTACGTATGGGGGAAATTCTCGGACTGTTCTTGAGAATCGCGTCTGCGATATTTACGGGATGGTTGATTGGGCTTCTTTACAAACTAATCCAACGCAGTTCTGTCGAGAATGGCGATTGGCCGGCCGCCTATGTTCCATGGACCTACGCATCGGTGCAAGAGCTCATCTCTCATGGAAACGTAAAGTTCGTTAGATATATTGCGTTTCGCGCGCTCCCCCCGGCGCTCATCCTTACACTTTATGCTGCAGTACTGGTGAAGTACGCGCCCGACCTGCCTGTCGCTCCGTTTGTCCTCTTAGCCACACTCGTGTATCTCATCTTCACAATAGGAAGACGGTTCTTCAAGAAGTGGATAACACTTGCTGAGAAAAGGTTGCTCATAGCCGCAGCTACTGTTGTGATCACCGTAGCATTGGTGGTCGCTGTCTTAGCTTCAATTCCCGCGTCTGCGTCATATGTTGTCAGGCTCGCCCCATCCGTATCTGGAGTCGTGGACAGTCTCTGGGCGTCTTTAATCGCCGCGTTAGTTGTTGTCGCCTACCTTGACTCCACAAATATGCGCCGTCTCCCTGCCCGTCAGCACGACCCAGCCATGTTCGATCGCTTTGTTGCTGAGGCTCATTCTCGCAACATGACGCGTTTCGGTCGGCTGATCGAGGATGCTGGGAGTGACCCACGGGTAAAACTCACTCTTAGCGCAGTGCTTATCGTTGAACAGGTCAACCGCCCTGCCATGTTTCGGTTGTTAGAGCGTGTGTTCGTGCTGATCTTCCGACGCGGAGCAACCCAGGGGGTCGCGCAAGTATGGTCGACGTCCGCGATTTCGGACGAGCGCAGCGTCGAGTTAGCGATCGAAAAGATCTCCGCAGCCGTCGTAGCAAGTCCGATTGACGGTGGCGACGCCTTCAGCAATCTTATGCCTGCACTTATGGACTACAACGATGATCCCAATTATCCGGAATACGCAAGGCCAGTTGTGGATGCACTGCTGCGACTATTCCCATGGGAGTTCGGGTCAGCCTCTGGCTGATTTCTCGCGTGATTGGTCTAGCGACTGCGTGCGACGTTCGCTTTTCGGCCCTGAAACCGCGGTTACGCAAGCGGCCATATTTGGTTGGCGCAAACGCTGGATCAGGACGAAGTCCGTCCCTTAGATCAAGATGTGGCCCTGAAGAGTTGGGGTGCGGATTCTGGGCGTGCGGCGCGGGTCTAGGACTAGGTCCTCTCGTATTAGGGGGGGCATTGGATTGAGTGCGAGCCGGTGCCCACCGGTCGGTTGCGGTGGTTCTGGGTATGGCGGGCCCAGTTTCGAGGGCCCGTCACCGTGGGTCATTCACGGGGCCGGGGGAAGGCGGGGTGGCCGACGAGAGGGCGGAGCGCCAGGTTGCGGCGGCTCTGGACGCTGCGGCGGGCCGGGGCGGTGCGGGGGGCCAGGATGATGTGGTACGCCCGGGTGCGGCGGCGGCCCCGGTGGCGGCGTGCCCTGTGCCAGGGGAGCAGGGTGGTCGCGCCCAGCGTGGTGGGGGCCCGCGTCGCTCGTGTCCGGGGAGCCGACTTCGACGTCCTGCGAGGTGACCTCGGCGGTGGCGGACCCGACCTCGGCGTCCTGTGGGGTGACCTCGGCGGTGCCGGAGTCCGCGGTGAGGCCGTAGTGGTCCCGGAGCTCGGCCGCCTGGTCCTCGCTCAGGCCGCCACGGTCGGAGGCGACGCGCGGGGCGGACCGGATGGCGTCGGCGTCGAAGGCGACCCGAACCGCGGAACCGTCCACGCTCGCCCCGTCGAGGGGCACGAACCGCTGGGTGATCCCGAAGAAGCCGGCCCGGACGGACACGAAGGCCGGGGAGGCACCGGAGGCGTCGAGGACGATCTGGTCGATGGAGCCGAGGTCTGTGCCGTCGGCGCCGACCAGCCGTCCGCCGGCCTCGAGCACTCCGTCAAGCTCTGCGCGGGTGACCATGCGCCGATCCTCTCACGCGCCCCGGCCCGGGTCACCCGAGCGCCGCGAGCAGCGCCGCCGGGACCACCATCAGCGGGACCAGCACGGCGCCGGCCGCGGCGTACCCCCACCACGAGATCCCCACGCCGAGACGCCGGAGCTGTTCGTGCCAGATGAGCGTGGCCAGGGACGCCCACGGCGCCACGAGCGGGCCGGCGTTGACCCCGACGAGCAGCGCGGTGAGCCGCGCCGGGCCCCCCGCAGCCTGCTCGAACGCGAGGTACGCCGGCAGGTTGTTGATCACGTTCGCTCCCACCGCGCCCACCGCGGCGACCCGCACGAGGCTGCCGGGGCCGTCGCCGGTGCCGAGCGCCGCGGCCGCGAGCTCGCGGGCACCGACGTACTGGAGCGCCTCCATGACGAGGAACAGGCCGGCGGCGAAGACGAGCAGCTGCCACGGTACGAGCGCCCACTTCAGCACCCCGCGGCGTCGTGCACCGAAGGCGACGAGCAGGACGAGGGCCGCCGCCGTCGACGGGATCCACACCGGCACTCCGGTGACGAGGGCCGGGAGGAGGAGGGCGAGGACGCCGGCGCCGAGGCCGAGCAGCACGGGGTCGGTCGAGGTCGCGGGGGTGCCGCCGCCATCGCTCGGAGCGGACTGGACGCGGCCCAGCCGGACGCTGTTGTACCGTCCGGCGAGCTCGCGGCGGAACACGAGGGCCACGGCCGCGACCGGCACCGCGGCGCACCACAGCGCGGGCAGCGCCATCCGCGCGGCGAACTCGCCCGGGGACACGGATCCGAGCGCGTGCAGGGCGAGGAGGTTGGTGAGGTTCGAGACCGGCAGCAGCAGCGAACCGGTGTTCGCCAGCCACACCGTGGTGAGCGCGAAGGGCAGCGGCGGCAGCCCGCACCGCCTGGCGAGGACCACCACGATCGGGGTCAGCAGCACCGCCGTGGTGTCGAGGGACAGGAACACCGTGGCGGCCAGGGACAGGCCGACCACGAGCAGCCACAGCACCCAGACGCGCCCGCGGCCCCAGCGCCGGAAGTAGGAGGCCATCCACTCGAACAGCCCGGCGGCGTTGAGGAGCTCGGTCACCACCGTGACGGCGGCGACGAACGCGAGGATGGGGCCCACGCGCTCGGCGAGGGCGCCGACCGCAGGCCAGGGGAGGATGCCCGCGGCCGCAGCGGCGGCGCCGAGGACGAGCAGGAGGGCTCCGACGACGGCCAAGGGCATGGGCACAGTCTAGGGGGGAGCCTCAGTGCCGGCGGTGATCCTGGATCGTGATCCTCGCCCCATAGCGCGGGGCCCTTACGCCCGAGAGGCCGAGGAGCCGCACGACCCGCTGCCGGTGGCCGCGCCACGGCTCGAGGAGGCGCAGCATGCCGGCGTCGTCGGTCCGGGCGCCTGTGAGGGCGTAGCCCACGAAGTGGGCGAGGTGGTAGTCGCCCACCGAGATCGAATCGGGGTCCGCGTGAGTCCGCTGCGTGACCTCCGCCGCGGTCCACACGCCGATGCCGGGGATGGTCTGCAGGGCCGCAGAGGCCTCGGCGGCCGTCCGGACCGCGAGCCGCTCGAGCGCCGCGGCGGAGCGCAGCGCCCGCATGACGGTGTCGGAGCGCTGCGGCCCGACGCCCGCCCGGTGCCACTCCCAGGAGGGGATCCCGAGCCAGGCCCGTGCGTCCGGGGCGACCATGAGGCCGGCCGGCGCGATCCGCCCGGCGCCGGGCGCGGGCGTGCCGTAGCGGCGCACGAGGTACCGGTAGGCGCGCCGCGCCTCGAGGGTCGTGACCTTCTGCTCGAGGATGGTCGGCACGAGCGCCTCCACGACGCGCCCCGTGGCCGGCAGCCTGAAGCCGGGATGGCGCCGCCTCGACTCCCGCACCAGGCGGGGGAGCCCGGCGAGGAAGGCCTCGTCGTCGAACGCCGACCAGTCGTCGTCCAGCCCCAGCATCGCGGGCGCCGAGGCGACGGCCGACGCCGCCCCGTCGCCCCACGCGCGGAGCGTCACCGTTCCGGGGCGCCCGGCCGCGCGCCGGTGGACGGCGAGGAGGGCGGCGGGGCCCTCCGGGGTGGCGAAGGCTGCCCAGAGGCCGCCCGGATGCGGCGCGAAGCACGGGTCGCCGTCCCCCCGCTGGAGGGGGAACCAGGTCGCGGCCAGGGAGTAGTGCTCGGGGGCCTCCCAGGCGCCCTCGGCGTCCGCGTGCCCGGGCCCGGCGCCGCCCGCGGCCGGGGCCGCAGCAGGTGCCGCGGCAGGCGCCGCGGTCCGAGGCGGTGGGGGAGCGAGAGTCACCGGAGCATCATGCCACGGGCCGCCGACAGAAGCCGGAGGGTGTGTCCTTCTGCCCTAGCCCGTGCGCGCCCGCAGGGCGACAATCCGACTGCCTGAGGCTTCCATTGAGAGCAGGCTTCCAACGAGCATGAAAGGACTGCAGCGCCATGGCCGGAGGAGTCGTCCATTTTGAGATCCCGCTCGATGACGTGGAGCGGGGGCGCCGGTTCTTCGCCGAAGCGTTCGGATGGGAGATCAACCCGTTGCCGGAGATGGAGTACACCCTGGTGGGGACCACGCCCCTGGACGAGCAGGGCAGGCCGGCGGAGGCCGGTTCGATCAACGGCGGGATGTTCGCGCGCGGCGCCCAGGCGCCGTCGTCCGCGCCGGTGGTCACCATCGACGTCGAGGACATCGACGCGGCCCTGGCGAAGATCGAGTCCCTCGGGGGCTCCACGGTCCTCCCGCGCATGCCCGTAGGAGAGATGGGCTTCACCGCGTACTTCAAGGACACCGAGGGCAACGTCCTGGGGCTGTGGGAGACCCGCAGGGCGGAGGCCGGCTAGCGGTCCCGACAGGCCGGGCGCGCGGCTCACCTGAAGTCGCGGCTGGAGGTCTTCGCCTTCAGGGGCAGGGCCTCGAGCCGGTCTGCGACCAGGTTGGTCACGCCCTCCTTCGAACGCTCCAGCACCCCGCGGATCACCATGGCGGGCGCGGCCTGGGCAACGCGCCGGTAGCGGGTCCAGACGCCGATGCTGCACACCACATTGAGGATCCCCGTCTCGTCCTCGACGTTCATGAACGTGATGCCCTGCGCTGTCTGCGGCCGCTGCCGGTGGGTCACGACGCCGGCCACTTCGATCCGGCCCCCCGGCGCGGCGGTGCGGAGCTGGTCGATGCGCAGCACCCCGCGCGCGTCGAGGCGGCCGCGGGCGTGGCGCAGCGGGTGGTCGTCGGTGGCGACGCCGGTGGCCCACAGGTCGTAGGCCACAGCGTCCTCCGCCGCCAGCTCGGGCAGGAGCGGCGGCTGGACGTAGGGCTGGGACCCGGGGAGCTGGCCCGGCCGCTCGAGGGCCGCGGCCCCCGACTGCCACAGGGCCTCCCGCCGGGTGAGGCCGAGCGAGTCCAGCGCCCCGGCCGAGGAGAGCGCCTCGAGCTGCTCCGCCGTGAGCCCGGTGCGCCGGGACAGCTCGGCCAGCTCCCGGAAGGCGCCCCCCGCCTCGCGCTCGGCCACGATCCTCTCGGCGAGGTCCCGGCCGATGCCGCGCACGCTCGAGAGTCCGAGCCTGACCGCGCGGCTGCCGTCCCGCCGGTGGGCGTGGCCCTCGTCGGGGGCCTGCGGGTCGAAGGGGCCGATCGGTGGCTGGACCCGTTCCAGGCACGCGTCCAGGCCCGGGCTTGCCGGGGCCCACGTCGTGGCCGCCGGCCCCGGGGCGCCCGGTGGGCCGGCCGCCGCAGCCTCCCCGCCGCCGTCGTGCGCTCTATCGTGCGGCTCCAGGTACGCGTCCGCCCGCGAGCGGAGGATGTCCGGGCGGAGTACGGTGACGCCGTGCCGGCGCGCGTCCGCCACGAGGGTCTGGGGCGAGTAGAAGCCCATGGGCTGGGCCCGCAGGAGCGCGGCGAGGAAGGCGCCGGGGTAGTGCAGCTTGAGCCACGAGCTCGCGTACACGAGCACCGCGAAGCTGATGGAGTGGGACTCGGCGAAGCCGAAGTCGGCGAACGCCGCGATCTGGGTGTAGATCGCCTTCGACTCCTCGGGGGTCAGCCCGTTCGCGGCCATGCCGGCGAAGAGCTTCTCCTTCAGGCTCCCGATCTTCTCGACCCCCCGCTTGGAGCCCATGGCCCGGCGCAGCAGGTCCGCGTCCTCGGCCGTGCAGCCGCCGATCGCCATGGCCATCTGCATGAGCTGCTCCTGGAACAGGGGGACCCCGAGGGTGCGCTCGAGCACCGGCTCGAGCAGCGGGTGCGGGTAGGCCACGGGCTCCTCGCCCGCGCGCCGGCGGATGTACGGGTGGACGGCCCCGCCCTGGATCGGCCCGGGCCGGATGAGGGCGATCTCCACCACGAGGTCGTAGAAGCATCGGGGCCGCAGCCGCGGGAGCGTGCTCATCTGGGCCCTCGACTCGACCTGGAACACGCCCACCGAGTCGGCGCGGCACAGCATGTCGTAGACGGCGGCCTCCTCCTTGGGGATGTCCTCGATCCGCCAGCGCACCCCGAAGTGCTCCTCGACCAGGTCGAAGCAGTACTGGAGCGCCGCGAGCATCCCGAGGCCGAGCAGGTCGAACTTGACCAGGCCCATCCACTCGCAGTCGTCCTTGTCCCACTGCAGGACCGTCCGGTTCTCCATCCGGGCGTGCTCGATCGGCACGACCTCGCCCACCGGCCGCTCCGTGAGCACCATGCCCCCGGAGTGGATGCCCAGGTGGCGCGGGTAGCCGAGGAACTGCTCGGCGAGGGCCATGACGCGCGGCGGGATCCCGTCGGCGTCGTCGGACCCGCCGGCCGAGAGGGCGTCCCACCGCTCGAGGCGCTTGGACCAGGCGTCCTGCTGGCCGGGGCCGTAGCCCAGGGCCTTGGCCGCGTCCCGCACCGCGTTCTTGGGACGGTAGCTGATCACGTTGGCGACCTGGGCGGCGTTGGCGCGGCCGTACTTCGCGTACACATGCTGGATCACCTCCTCGCGCCGGTCCGAGTCGAAGTCGACGTCGATGTCCGGCTCCTCCTCGCGCAGGCTCGAGAGGAACCGCTCGAACGGCAGCCGGTACGCGATGCTGTCCACCGCCGTGATCCCCAGCAGGTAGCACACGGCCGAGTTGGCCGCCGAGCCCCGGCCCTGGCAGAGGATGCCCCGGCTGCGGGCGAACCGGACGATCTCGTGCACGATCAGGAAGTAGCCCGGGAAGTCCTTCTTCTCGATCACCGCGAGCTCCTTCTCGAGGCGCTCGCGGACCTCCTCGGGCGGCACGGGCCCCCGCCAGCCCGGCCCCGGGGCGCCGTAGCGGTCCTCGAGACCGAGCTCCACGAGGTCCCGCAGGTGGGACATCGGCGTGCTGCCCGCCGGGACCTCCTGCTTCGGCAGCCTCGGGCGCGCCGAGCGCAGGGGGAAGGCCAGCACGCCGGCGAGGTGCACGGTGTTCTCCACCGCCCCCGGGTAGCGCGCGAACCGGCGGCCCATCTCGGCCCCGCTGCGCAGGTGCGCGCCGTCGGTGGCGGGCAGCCAGCCGTCGAGCTCATCGAGGCTGCGCCGGGCCCGGACGGCGGCCAGTGCGGTCGCGAGCGGGTGCCTCGACGGCGCGGCGAAGTGCACTGCGTTCGTGGCCACGCACGGAAGCCCGGTCCGTGCGGCGATGGCGGCGAGGGCGTCGTTGTGGTCCGTGTCGAGCGGGCTGCCCTGGTCGTAGAGCTCCACGGCGACGCCGTCGCGGCCGAACAGGTCCACGAGCGCCCGGACGGCGCGTTCGGCGGCCGCCTCCCCGTGGCTGGCGAGCGCCCTGCGGACGGCGCCCTTGCGGCAGCCGGTGAGCACCACGCAGTGCCCGCGCAGGCGCTCGGCGAGGTCTTCGAGGACGAACACGGGCCTGCCCTTCTCGGCCTCCCGGGCCAGCTGCCCAGCGGTGATGGCGCCGGCCAGCCGGTGGTACCCCTCCTCGCCGCGGGCGAGGACGAGCAGGTGCTCTCCCTCCGGGTCGGGCCGGCCGTTCTGCGGGGCGGACAGGCCCAGCGAGAGCTCGGCGCCGAACACGGTGGGCAGCCCGTAGGCCTCGGCGGCCTCGGCGAGGCGCACCGCACCGTAGAAGCCGTCGTGGTCCGTGATGGCGAGGGCAGACAGGCCCAGCCGCACAGCCTCCTCGACGAGCTCCTCCGGCGATGACGCGCCGTCGAGGAAGCTGTAGTGCGAGTGGACGTGCAGCTCCGCGTAGGGAACGGCGGACGACGGCGCGCGGCCGCCGGTGCGCGCACCCGCGCCTTCCGCCTCGGTGCCGGCCCCCGTGCTGACGGCGTCTGTCCCCTCCCGCGCCCCGTCCTCGGCGCCGGGGGAGAGCGCCGGGAGGGGGATGTAGGGTCCGCGCTTCCGGGACCAGGCCGGGCTGTCCCCGCCGTCGTGCTCGACGGGGGCCCGGCCGGCCCCGGTGCGTCCGCGGAGCTCGTCCGCGGAGACCTCCTTGCCGTCGAGGATGTCGTGGAGCTGCCGCCAGGGGATCGGCGGATTGGTCCACCCCATCGGTTCCTCCCTCAGTCCTCAGCCGTACCGGCTTTCAGTCGTACCGGGCCTCTGCCCACCACCGGCCGTCCTCGCCCAGCAGCAGCCACGCCTCTCCCTCGCTGTCGAGGATCTGGAAGCGCTCCGCCCGCCGGCTCCCTTCGGCGTCCCACCACCTCTCGCGCAGCGGCCAGGGCCCCGCCCAGCTGCGCACAGCACGCCGGGCCGCGCCGGGGTCCGGTGAGAACCAGGCCGGCGCGGACGCGAGGTGCCCGCGGCCGTCCACCTCGAGGGGGCGCGAGTCGTCCCCGAACAGCGCGACGGGCAGGGGGTCGGCGAACACCGTGGCGGGCAGGGGCGGCGGGACGGCCCCGGGCCAGGGCCGGGAGGCCAGATCCGAGGTCCCGGGCGGGGCCTCCTCGCCCCAGGGCACGAGCAGGCAGCGCTCGGCGAGGAGCCGACCGCCGGCGGCGGCCGCCTGTAGCACCGACCCATGCCCCAGCATCGTCTGGAGGCGGTGCAGGCCGTGGTCGAGCCGCTCGTCCACGCCGCCGAACAGCGTCTGGGTGCGCCGTCCGAGGAGGTCCACCCGCTCCGGGGCCAGACGGATCTGGACCACCGGGGCCGCCAGCGCCTCGCCGGTGGAGAGCCACGGCTGCCGGCCCCGATGCCGGGCCGCCCCCTCGTGGCCGCCGGACTGCAGCTGCCAGCGGACCCGGTCCACCGCGTCGCCCGGCCCGAACTGGTGCGGGTGCCCCCACGAGCGCTCGGAGCGGCCCCCGGCGTCGTCGGTGATCTGCACCCGCAGCTGCGTGCAGGCGAGCCCTGCGCGCACGAGCCCTGCGACGAGGTCCTCGGCGACCGGGCGGAGGGCGAACGCGATCTGGTCGATGCGCTCGAGCCCGGGCTCGAAGTCCACCGAGCGGTCGAGCGGCTCCGGCGGGACCCGGGGCACCACGGGCCGGGGGTCCCGGCCCCGCGCCCGGGCATGGGCGGCGAGGCCCTCGGCGCCGAACCGGGAGCGGACCTCCGCGGCGGGCAGCTCGGCGAAGTCCTCGAGGGTGCGCAGGCCCAGCCGCATCAGCAGGGAGGCGATCCTCGCATCGCCGAGGGCCGCGACGGGCAGGGGCGCGAGGAACCGCGCCGAGGCCCCCGGCTCCACGATCCGCAGGGGGGAGAGCTCCTGGCTGCCCCGCGCCGCCTGCTCGGCGGCGAAGACCGAGTCCGCGATCCCGGCCCGGGCCTCGAGTCCCAGCCGGGCGACCGCCTCGAGGGCGGCGCCCCCGGCCCCCTGCTCGCTGCCGTAGTACCGGGCCGCCCCCGGCGCCCTGAGGGCGCACAGGCCGGGGCGGAGCACCTGGACGCCCGGGACGGCGGTCTCGAGGGCCCGCACCACGGGCTCGAACTCCCGGGCCGAGTGCTCCGGGTCCGCGGGGACCTTGACCAGCTCGGGGCAGCGGGCCTGCGCCTCCCGCACCCGCAGGCCCCGCGCCACGCCGGCGGCCCGCGCCGGGGCGGAGCACACGGCCACGAGGCCCTTCTCGATCACTGCCGCCGCGGCGTGGTCCGGCACCTCCCCGGCCAGGTGCGCGGCCACGAGGGGCCAGTCCGGGAACCAGAGCACGAGCGCCCGCGGCGGCTGGGCGGAGCCCGCCGCCGGGCTCACGGCCGGCTCCCCGCTGCCCGGCGCGGGCCGGGGGCCGGCAGGGCCACGGTCTCGGGCGAGGAGAGGTCCACGGTCGCGGTGCGGAGCCGGCCGCGGTGGTTCGCCCGGAGCTCCACGAGGTGGCGCGCCAGATGCCCGTGGCCCCGGCCGAGGCCCTCCCAGCTCGATCCGGTCAGGCTCAGCGAGGCCTCGCTCTGGGGCCACGGGCCCAGCACCAGCAGGACGCCGGACCGCTCGCGCAGCCGTGAGGCGAGCCGGGAGGCCTCGCCGGGCCGCGCCGGCGTGGGCGGCCGGACCAGGACCAGCGGCAGCACGTCGACCAGGGCGCCGACCGTGGCGAGCCAGTCGGCCCCCGGGTCCGGCACGAGCACGAGGCGGTCGAGGGCGATGCCGAACCCGGCAGCCGCCTCCGCGCCGAAATCCGGGATCCCGGCCACCCCGCACCACTGCCCCTCGGCGGACGGTGCGGCCAGCAGGGCCATGGCCACGGAGAGGCGGGTGTCGAGGGAGTAGGCGGCCCCGCCGCGCAGCCCTGACGGGAACAGGGGCGTCAGGCAGGGGAGGACGGGATGCGAGCCTTGGCGGTTCCGCCGGCCCTGCAGGGTGTGGATGCGCTCCTGGAGCTCGCGCAGCTGACCCGCGGCGGCCGCCGCGGAATCGGAGCTGAGGGCGAGGGACATGCTCCAATTCTCGAAAACATGTTCGAAGAAGTCAATCGGAGCGGCAGGGCTGTTCGAAACTCCGGCCCGTGCGTGAACCCCCGAGTCGGCCGCCTCTGTGCGTCCGGGCCCAGAGGCTACAGTGGGGGTCGTGAAGTATGCCAAGTCCGTCGTCGAACTCATCGGGCACACGCCCCTCGTCCAGCTGAACAAGGTCACCGAAGGCATCAAGGCGACGGTCCTGGTCAAACTCGAGTACCTCAACCCCGGCGGCTCCATCAAGGACCGCATCGCGCTGAAGATGATCGAGCAGGCGGAGGCGGACGGCAAGCTCGGCCCCGGCGGCACCATCGTCGAGCCCACGAGCGGCAACACCGGCGTGGGCCTCGCGCTGGTGGGCCAGCAGAAGGGCTACCGGTGCATCTTCGTGGTCCCCGACAAGGTCGGCGAGGAGAAGCGCGCGGTGCTCGCGGCCTACGGGGCCGAGGTCGTCGTCACCCCGACCGCCGTCCCGCCGGACTCGCCGCAGTCGTACTACGGCGTCTCGGACCGCCTCGTCAGCGAGATCCCCGGCGCGTTCAAGCCGGACCAGTTCTCCAACCCGGGCGCCCCGGCCAGCCACTACGAGACCACCGGACCCGAGATCTGGGCGGACACGGACGGCAGGATCACGCACGTGGTCATCGGCGCCGGCACGGGCGGCACCATCACCGGCACCGGGCGGTACCTCAAGGAGGCCTCCAAGGACCGGCCGGCCTCCGAGGGCGGCCAGGTCAAGGTCATCGGCGCCGACCCCGAGGGCTCCGTCTACTCAGGCGGCACCGGCCGGCCGTACTTCGTCGAGGGCGTCGGCGAGGACATGTGGCCCGGGAACTACGACAAGTCCGTCCCGGACGAGGTCCTGGCCGTCACCGACGCCGAGTCCTTCGCCATGACGCGCCGGCTCGCCCGCGAGGAGGGCCTCCTCGTCGGCGGCTCCTCCGGCATGGCCGTGGCCGCCGCCCTGCGGGTGGCGAAGGACCTGCCCGAGGACGCGGTCGTCGTCGTCGTCCTGCCCGACTCCGGGCGCGGCTACCTCGCCAAGATCTTCAACGACGACTGGATGCGCTCCTACGGCTTCCTCCCGGGCCAGGACGAGAAGACGGTCGGCGACCTGCTCAAGGGCAAGGACGGCCGCCTCCCGGACCTCGTCCACACCCACCCCAACGAGACGGTCCGCGACGTCATCGACATCATGACCGAGTACGGGGTCAGCCACCTGCCCGTGCTCTCGACCGAGCCCCCCGTGGTGATGGGGGAGGTCCTCGGCGCAGTGGACGAGCGCTCGCTGTCCGCGAGCCTGTTCCGCGGGGACGCGAAGCTCACCGACAAGATTTCCGAGCACATGGGCCCGCGCCTGCCCGTCATCGGCTCCCTCGAGGGCCAGGCGGAGCTGCGGAAGATGCTCAGCGAGGACGACGCCGTCATGGTCACCTTCGTCGGTGCGCCCGTCGGCATCCTCACCCGCCACGACCTCCTGGCCAACCTCAACAAGTAAGGGAGACCCCCATGCCTGAGCAGGGCGAGAAGACCACCGGATTCAACACGCGGGCCGTCCACGCCGGCCAGGAGTTCGAGCCGCGGACGGGCGCCGTCGTCCCCCCGCTGCACTTCTCCTCCACCTATGCCCAGGACGGCATCGGCGGCCTCCGCTCCGGCTACGAGTACGGCCGCGGCGGCAACCCGACGCGGGACGCGCTCCAGGAGCAGCTCGCCGCGCTCGAGGGCGGCTCCCACGCCTACTCGTTCGGCTCGGGCCTGGCCGCCGAGGACGCCCTCATCCGCGCCCTGTGCTCGCCCGGGGACCGGATCGTGCTCGGCAACGACGCCTACGGCGGCACCTACCGCCTCATCTCCCGCGTCCTCGCCCCGTGGGGCATCGGAAACCAGCCCGTCGACATGTCCGACCTCGACGGCGTGCGCGCCGCGGTCGCCGAGGGCGGGGCCCGCCTCGTGTGGGTCGAGACCCCCTCGAACCCGATGATGAAGATCACCGACATCGCGGCCCTCGCCGAGCTCGCGCACGACGCCGGGGCCCTCCTCGTCGTGGACAACACCTTCGCGTCCCCGTACCTGCAGAACCCCCTGGCGCTCGGTGCGGACGTGGTGGTCCACTCGACCACCAAGTACATCGGCGGCCACTCGGACGTGGTGGGCGGCGCCGTCGTCGTCAACGACGGCGAGCTCGCGGAGAAGATCGGCTTCGTCCAGTTCGCGGTCGGGGCCGTCTCCGGCCCCATGGACGCCTTCCTCACCACGCGCGGCCTCAAGACGCTCGGCGTGCGCATGGAGCGGCACTCCGACAATGCGCAGAAGATCGCCGAGTGGCTCGTGGGCCGCCCCGGCGTCGACCAGGTGCTCTACCCCGGCCTGCCCGAGCACCCGGGCCACGAGCTCGCGGCGAAGCAGATGCGCCGGTTCGGCGGCATGGTCTCGGTGCAGTTCGTGGGCGGAGAGGCCGCGGCCCGCACGGTCGCCGAGTCCACGCGCCTGTTCACCCTCGCCGAGAGCCTCGGCGGCATCGAGTCGCTCATGAACTACCCGTCCGAGATGACCCACGCGTCCGTGAAGGGCACCGAGCTGGCCGTCCCGGTCAACCTGCTGCGCCTCTCGGTGGGCATCGAGGACGTCGATGACCTCATCGCCGACCTGGACGCGGCCATCTCCCGGCTCTGACCCGCCGCGACTCGCCCGTCCCCGGCCCCGCCCTTCTCCCGGCCCCCACCCATCCGACACTCCCAAGGACTCCCTCCATGCCGCAGAGCTCCCCTGCGAAGCCCGGACTGACCCGGGCGCCGTGGTTCCGGCCGACGGCGGTCGGCGTCGGCGCCGTCGTCGTGCTCGCGATCGTCGTCCTCGGCGCGAAGTGGCTGCGCAGCACCGCGGCGGTCTCGCAGTTCATCGCGACGTACCCCGGCCACGCCCCGCTGCCCAGCTGGGCACCCGTCGGGCTGCCCGCGTGGCTGAACGTGCTGCACTTTCTGAACATGATGTTCCTGACGCTGATCGTGCGCACCGGCCTGCAGGTCCGGTTCACCACCCGGCCGCAGGGCTTCTGGAAGCGCAGCAACAAGGGGTTCCTCAAGACCAAGGGCCAGCCGAAGAAGATCAGCCTCGACCTGTGGCTCCACCTGTGCCTCGACGCCCTGTGGGTCCTGAACGGCGTCGTGTTCTTCGTGCTCATGTTCGCCACCGGCCACTGGGTCCGGCTCGTGCCGACCTCGTGGGACGTGTTCCCGCACGCGGTGTCCGCGGCCCTGCAGTACGCCTCGCTCGACTGGCCGCTCGAGGACGGCTGGGTCAACTACAACGCGCTCCAGCAGCTGACCTACTTCGCGGTCGTGTTCCTCGCCGCCCCGCTCGCGATCCTCACGGGCCTGCGCATGTCCGCCGTCTGGCCCACGAACGCCAGGGCCCCACGCCTGAACAAGGCCTACCCGATGGAGTGGGCCCGCCGCGTGCACTTCCCGGTGATGGGCTTCTTCGTGGTCTTCGTGATCGTCCACGTGGTCCTCGTGCTCACCACCGGGGCGCTGAAGAACCTCAACCACATGTTCGCCGCGCACGACGGCGGGGACTGGCTCGGGTTCATCCTCTTCGCCGTCGGAGTGCTCGTCATCGCCGGCCTCTGGCTCCTCGCCCGGCCGCTGTTCCTGCGGCCGGTGGCCTCCCTCATGGGCTCGGTGACCCGGAACTGACCCGGACCTGCCCCGGGCGGCGCCCCGGCGCGGGCCGGCCTGCCACAATGGCCGCATGAGCCAGCGGACCCCGTTCCTCCCGGCGCCCGAGCACCGGCTCCGGCTCGCGGAGCTGGGCGTCCTCGACCGCCGGCGCACGCTGGTCGGGCTCGCCCTCGCCGTCGTCCTGCCCGCGCTCGTGCAGCTCGCGGCCGCCCCGCTGCTCGCGGACGGCCGCGGCGGGAGGGCCCTTGCGACCGTCGAGCTCCTGCAGCTGCTGGCCGCGGTCCTGGTCGCGCTCGTGGGCGGCCTGTGGCCCGCGGTGGTCGCGGCGGTGGCCGGCAGCCTCGCGCTCAACTGGTTCACCGCCGATCCCGTGGGCAGCCTGAGCGTCGCCCAGCCGGAGGCCGTCGTCGGCCTCCTCGTCTTCCTCGCCGTCGCCTGCGCGGTGGCCCTCGCCGTCGGCGCCGCGACGCGCCGCTATGAGCAGGCGACACGCGCGGCCGCGGAGGCGGACGCCATGACCGAGCTCGCCCTCGGCATCCTCGGCTCGGCCGGCGGGACCGAGGAGTTCCTCGAGCGGGTGCGCTCGACCCTGGGCCTGCGGGCCGTCACGCTGCTCGCCCGGCGCCCCGCCGAGGACCCGCCGGCCGCGTCCGGGCAGGCGCCGGGCTGGGACGTGCTCGCCACCGCGGGGGAGGCGCCCCCGGTCTCGCACGCGGCGGCGGACGACGCCGTGGCCCCCGACGGCTACTACACCCTCCTCGCCTCCGGGCACCCGCTCGATTCCGGCGAGCGGCGCACGCTGGAGGCCTTCGGCGTCTACCTCGTCGCGATGCGCGAGCGCGCGCAGCTGGCGCGCAGCCGCGAGGCCAACCGCCGGCTCGAGGAGGGCAACTCGATCCGCACCGCGATCCTCCAGGCCGTCTCCCACGACCTGCGCACCCCGCTGGCCGGGATCAAGCTCAGCGTGAGCAGCCTGCGCCAGTCCTCCGTCGAGTTCACCCCGGAGGAGGAGGCCGAGCTCCTGGGCACCATCGAGGACTACACGGACCGCCTCTCCCACGTGGTCGGGAACCTGCTGGACATGTCGCGCATCTCCGCCGACACCGTCAGGCCGCTCCTGCGTCCCGTGTCGTGGCGCGAGGTCCTGCCCCGGGGCCTCGCCGGCCAGGACCGCGTGGCGGACCTCATCCCCGCCAACGCGCCGGCGGTCGACGCCGACCCGGTGCTGCTCGAGCGCGCCGTGGCCAACCTGGTCGAGAACGCCCTGCGCTACGCCCCGGGGGCAGCCGTGGAGCTCACCGCCCGCAGCGGCGCGCAGGACGAGCGGGGCCGGCCCTGCGGGGTGCTCCGGGTGGTGGACCACGGAGCCGGGATCCCGCCCGAGGACCTCCTCCTCGTGTTCCGGCCGTTCCAGCGCCTCGGCGACGTCGCGGCCCAGGGCGGGGTGGGGCTCGGGCTCGCCGTCGCCAAGGGTTTCGTCGAGGCGATGGGCGGGCGGATCGAGGCCGAGGAGACGCCCGGGGGAGGGCTCACCATGTCCGTGTCCCTCCCGCTCTCCCAGGGCGCGCCGGCGCTGGCGGCCCGGGAGGGGGCCCCATGAGCCAGGCAGCCCACGCCCCCGTGCCCACCACGGTCCTCATCGTGGAGGACGAGGCGCGCTTCGCCCGGGCCCTGCAGATCAACCTGCGGGTCCACGGGTACGAGGCCGTCACCGCGCCCACCGGCGAGGATGCCCTCGAGATCGCCGCGGCGCGCAGCGTGGACATCGTGGTGCTCGACCTCGGCCTGCCCGGCATCGACGGGATCGAGGTGATCCGGCGGCTGCGGGGCTGGACCGACGTGCCCATCATCGTCCTCTCCGCCCGGCACGGCTCCGAGGACAAGGTCGAGGCCCTCGATGCGGGCGCCGACGACTACGTGACGAAGCCGTTCGGGCTCGAGGAGCTGCTCGCGCGGCTGCGCGCCGCTGCCCGCCGGGGGCCCAGGACGGGGGAGGCCCCCCGCCTGCAGGCCGGCGACCTCAGCGTGGACCTCGCCGCCCGGCGCGTGGCCGTCCGGGGCGCCGAGGTGCGCCTCACACCCACGGAGTGGAACATCCTGGCCCTCCTCGTGCGCCGCGCCGGCCAGCTCGTGACCCAGCGCGAGATCCTCACCCAGGTGTGGGGCCCGGCCTACGCCAAGGAGACCCAGTACCTGCGCGTGTACCTGGCCCAGCTGCGGCGCAAGCTCGAGGAGGACCCCGCCCGCCCCCGGCACCTCCACACCGAGGCCGGAATGGGCTACCGTTTCGACCCGTGAGGGGTCCCGCCGGCGGTGCCGCGGGTACGCTGGTGGCCATGAAGACCGCCCGCGTCGTCGCCGTCTGCCGCGTCCACCAGCTGCTCGCCGACGCCGGCACGGTGGGGGTGACCGCGATCGACAAGCGGCCCGTCGAGGGCCCCGTGCGGATCCGGCGCCTCGGCCTCCACGGCGACGTCCAGGCCGACCGCGCGAACCACGGCGGCGAGGACAAGGCGGTGTACGCCTACTCGGAGGACGACGCCGCCCTGTGGGCCCGCGAGCTCGGCCGCGAGATCCCGCCCGGGCTCTTCGGCGAGAACCTCCGCATCGACGGGATCACGGCGAGCAACGCCGTGGTCGGCGAGCGGTGGCGCTTCTCCTCCGGCGCGGTGCTCGAGGTGACGATGCCGCGCATCCCGTGCGCGACCTTCGCCCGGCGCATGGGCGAGGACGGATGGGTGTCGTGGTTCACCCGCGCCGGGCTCTCCGGCGCCTACCTCCGCGTCATCACGCCGGGGGACATCGAGGCCGGCTCGCAGTTCGGGATCGAGCACGTGCCCGACCACGGGGTCCGGGTGGGGGCGTGGCTCGCGGACCCGACGGCCGAGATGGCCGAGGCCCTCCTCGATGCCGAGGCCGACGACGGCCTCCGGCTGGCCCCCGCCCTGCGGAAGTACGTCGTGGCAGCCGCCGGGCGCGGCCGGGAGTAGCCGCCGCCGGTCGCACGACTGTGCCCGACCTCACGGCCGCGGAATCGCCCGAGGGGAGGGGCGGCGTCGTGCGTCCTGTATGATGGATACATCCCCCACTTTCCGGAATTCCCTTCTCCTGCCCAATTCTTGAGGCAGGACTGGTGTGTGTTGGGGCCCGCGATGCGGGCAATCGCATAGGGGAGTCCGGCTGAAGCAAACGCTGTACGGGTGCATGTGGTGCCGAATGCAGCGTAGTAGCCCTGCCTGGGATTGAGAGAGCGCCGGGCCTGAGTAACTGACCGACGACGAGCCTCCCCGGCTCCCCACCTGCGAGGACACACGCATGCCTGAAACCATCGAGAAGCCCGAGACCATCGAGAACTCCGAGGCCATCGAGACCCCCGAGACGACCACCCCCGCCGCCGAGGTCACCCCCACGGACGACGAGGTCACCCCCACGGACGCTGCGGACGACGCCGCGCCCTCCACCGAGGACGACGGCACCCCCCGCTTCGCGGACCTCGGCATCGACGGCCGCGTCCTCGCGGCGCTCGCCGACGTCGGCTACGAGAAGCCGTCCCCCATCCAGGCGGCGACGATCCCGCTCCTGCTCGAGGGCCGCGACGTCGTGGGCCTGGCCCAGACCGGCACCGGCAAGACCGCCGCGTTCGCCGTCCCCGCGCTCTCGCGCCTGGCCGAGCTCCACGACCTCAACGGCCCGTCCCGCGCCACCCAGGCGCTCGTGCTCGCCCCGACCCGCGAGCTCGCGCTCCAGGTGGCCGAGGCCTTCACGTCCTACGCCAAGCACCTCGACGACTTCACCGTCCTGCCGGTCTACGGCGGCTCGGCCTACGGCCCGCAGCTCGCGGGCCTCCGCCGCGGCGCCCAGGTCGTAGTCGGCACGCCCGGCCGCGTGATCGACCACATCGAGAAGGGGTCCCTGGACCTCTCCGAGCTGCAGTACCTCGTGCTGGACGAGGCCGACGAGATGCTCCGGATGGGCTTCGCGGAGGACGTCGAGCGCATCTTCCAGGAGACCCCGGACGGCCGCCAGGTGGCGCTGTTCTCGGCGACCATGCCCTCGCAGATCCGCCGCCTGTCCAAGCAGTACCTCAACATGCCGGAAGAGGTCACGGTCAAGTCCCAGACCACGACCGGGAAGAACATCCGCCAGCGCTACCTCCAGGTCATGGGCGCGCACAAGCTGGATGCCCTCACCCGCATCCTCGAGGTCGAGGAGTTCGACGGCGTCATCGCGTTCGTGCGGACGAAGATGGCCACCGAGGACCTCGCCGAGAAGCTGAAGGCCCGGGGCTTCCAGGCCGCCGCGATCAACGGCGACATCGCCCAGGCCCAGCGCGAGCGCACCGTCGAGGCGCTGCGCGCCGGGAAGATCGACATCCTCGTCGCCACCGACGTTGCCGCCCGCGGGCTCGACGTCGAGCGCATCAGCCACGTCGTGAACTACGACATCCCGCACGACACCGAGGGCTACGTGCACCGGATCGGCCGCACGGGCCGCGCCGGCCGCAAGGGCGACGCGATCCTGTTCATGACCCCGCGCGAGAAGTACCTCCTGCGGGCGATCGAGAAGGCCACGCGCCAGCCGGTCGAGCAGATGCACCTCCCCACGGCCGAGACGGTCAACTCGCTGCGCATGAGCAAGTTCGCCGACCGGATCACCGAGACCCTCGAGTCCGAGGACGTCTCGATGTTCCGCGACCTCATCGCCTCCTACGAGAACGAGCACGAGGTGCCCGCGGCGGAGATCGCCGCGGCGCTCGCGGTCATGGTGCAGGGCGACACGCCGCTCTTCGTCAAGGAGCTTCCCTCCACGCCGGAGTTCCAGAAGCGCGACCGCAACAAGGACGGCTTCGGCTCGCGCGGCCCGTCCCGCTCGGTGACCGAGGGCAACGCGACCTACCGCATCGCCGTCGGCCGTCGCCAGCGGGTCATGCCGGGCTCAATCGTGGGCGCGCTCGCGAACGAGGGCGGCTTCCACTCGAGCCAGATCGGCGGGATCGACATCCGCGCGGACCACTCCCTCGTGGAGCTGCCGGCGGAGCTGTCCTCCGACCAGTGGAAGGCCCTGTCCAAGACCCGGATCGGCGGCGAGCTGATCAAGCTCGAGCTCGACTCGGGCCGCCGCCCGAACCACGACGGCGAGCGCGGCGGCGAGCGTGGCGGTTTCCGCGGCCGCAGCGACCGCGGTGACCGTGGCGGCGACCGCGGGTTCGGCGGCCGTCCGGACCGTGGTGGCCGCAGCGGCGGACGCGACCGCGACGACCGCGGGTACGCCGGCGCCGGCCGGGGGAGCTTCGGCGACCGCAAGCCGCGCCACGGCAAGGACGGCGGCCGCAGCCGCGCCTGGTGATTCCACAGCGCCTGACGGCGGGCCCGTCCCCGGAGATCCGGGGGCGGGCCCGCCGCGCTTCCGGTCCGCGGCGCGGAGCGGCGGGCGCCCGCTCGGCGGAGCCGGACGCGGCCCTGCCGATTTGGTGAGGCCGCCGCTCTTCCGGTAAAGTATCTGTCTGTTGCCCCCCTAGCTCAGTGGTAGAGCGCCATCTTGGTAAGATGGAGGTCACGGGATCGATTCCCGTGGGGGGCTCTCGCAAGGAGGGTCCGCGTCAACCGGTGTTGACCGGATGGCGCGCCCTTTTTCCTTGTCGTGGCGGTGTAGCTCAGCTGGTTAGAGCGCACGACTCATAATCGTGAGGTCCCGGGATCGAGTCCCGGCACCGCTACAGGCAGGACCCCCGGGAGACCGGGGGTCCTTTTCTGTGTCCCGGCCGCTCCCTTTTCTCTGTCCCGGCTGCCCTGTCCCCGCACCCCGGTCTGATTCCTGGCGCGTCCCTCTGGGTAAGCTTCCTCAAAGTGGTCCCAAGGCATCTCCGCTACACTCTCTCGGACCCGAACGAGAGGAAAGCATGACGGCAACAGCCACTGTCAGTCCAGCAGCGCCGACCCGGCCCCGCGCGGGGGGCCTGGGCCATGTCCCGGCGCTCGACGGCATCCGCGCCCTCGCCATCATCCTGGTTGTGGTCTACCACGCCGTCATGCCGGTGCACATCGGCGGCGCCGGCGGCGTGGACGTCTTCTTCGCCCTCTCCGGCTTCCTCATCACCACCCTGCTCCTGGAGGAGCACGACGCGCACGGAGGCATCTCGCTGCGCCGGTTCTACCTGCGGCGCGTCATCCGCCTGTACCCGCCGCTGCTGATCATGCTGGCCGTGGTGTTCGTGCCCATCGCCGTCCTCATGGGCACCGGCAACGCCACCTGGGGCTCGCTCATGGCGCTCTTCTACCTCATGCCGGTCGGCGCCGAGACGGGCGCCGACAGCCTCTCCGCCTACGCCCACACGTGGACGCTCGGGCTCGAGGAATGGTTCTACTTCGTCTGGCCGATCGCGCTCGTGCTCCTCGTGAAGGGCGCCCGCACCGTCCAGGGGAGGCGCCGGCGGCACGCCATCGCCGTCGCGGCAGCCGCGGCGGTCGGCCTCGGCGCCTGGGCCCTCGTGCTCGAGGCCACCACGGGCCACATGTCCTTCATCCTGCGCGCGAGCGGCCTGTTCGCCGGCTGCGCGCTGGCCCTGATCCTGCACGGCTCACACCGCGCGGCACGTCCCTGGCATGCCCTGCTCGGCGTCGCCCTCGTCGGCTTCTCCGTGGTGCACTCCTCGCTCGTTCCCCTCTCCACCGTCGATACCCTCGCGGCGGCGGCGGGCACGCTGCTGCTCATCGTCGCGATCGTGCGCGGCAAGGTCGGCCCCCTGCAGCGCGTCCTCTCGCTGCGGCCGCTGACCTACGTGGGCCGCATCAGCTACGAGATCTACCTCTGGCACTACCCGGTGCTGTGCCTGCTCGGCGTGCTGGCCCATTCGCAGTTCCTCGAGGTGGGGGCGATCGCCGGCCCGCTCTCGTTCGTGCTGGCGGCCGGCGCACATGCCGCGACCAAGCCCCTCGTCGCCTGGCTCAGGGCCCGGACAGCCACCTGGGCGCCCCGGGCCGCCGTTCCCGCCGCAGCAGCGGGCTGACGCCACCGGCCCCCCGGGCGGCCCCCCCCCGGGCGGCCCCCCCGGGCGCGCCTCTGGGCGTCTCGCGGCCCGGGGGCGTCCCGCTAGGGCAGCTCGATCGCGAGGGCGCGGTCGGCCACGTCGTCGAGCGCCCGGCGCACCGCCCCGATGGCCACCGCGTCACCCCCCAGCGAGGACACCTCCACGCGCGGCGGGGTGTCCGTGAGGCGCGGGAGCTCCTGTCTGATCCGCGGCAGCAGCGCCGCTGCCGCGCCGGCCACCGCCCCGCCCAGGACCACGAGCTCCGGGTTGAGGAGCGTGCCCAGGACGGCGACGACGCGGCTCATGTGCTCCGCAAGGCGCGCGAGCACGCGCAGGGCGCCCGGATCGCCGTCGTGCGCGGCCCGGAAGACCGCCTCCGCGGTGACCTGATTCGGCGCGAGGCCCGCGAGCCCGCCTTCCGCCGCGGCCTCGGCGCCCCAGGAGCGCGCGAGCTGGCCGATGCCGTGGGGACCAGCGGCGCCTTCCACGAGGCGCAGGAAGGACAGCTCGCCCGCGCCGCCGTGGCGGCCGCGCAGGAGCCGTCCCGATTCGAGCAGCCCCGCGCCGAGGCGCTCGCCGGCGAGCACCACGGCGACGTCGTCCACCCCGCGCGCCGCTCCGCGCCACTGTTCGGCCAGAGCCGCGAGGTTGGCGTCGTTCTCGAGGATCACGGGCCACCCGTGGCGCGCCCGCAGGCCCTCGGCGAGGCCCACGTCGAACTGCTCCCAGAAGTCCCGCGGGGTCGCGATGCGTCCGTCGCGGTCCACGGGCGCTGCCACGCCGGCAGCCACGGCGAGCACGCGCTCGGGCCTCGTGCCGGCCGCCGCGAGGGCCGCGAGGGCCGTCGTGCTCACCGTGTCGACCCGCCCGGCGGCGCCGGCCCCGGGGAAGGTGCCGGTGGACGAGCCGAGCGGGCGTCCGCGGAGGTCCGCCACGAGGGCGGTCGTCTTGCCGGCGCCCATGTCGAGGCCGAGGACCACCCCGGCGTCGGCGCGGAAGGCGAAGGTGCGCGGCGGCCGCCCGCGACCGGCCTCGGCCCGTTCGGGGTCGAGCCCGACCGCCCAGCCCCGGCGCACGAGGTCGTCGCCGACCGAGATCGCGGTCGCGCGGCTCAGGCCAGTGGCCTCCACGAGCTCTGTCGCGGTGAGCCCCGCGTCGGGGGCTTCCCGGAGCCTCCGCAGCACCGTCTCGGCGTTGGCGAGCCGCACCACATGCGGCCCCGCCGCAGGTCCTCTCCTCATTCGCTTGACCTCCCCCTCGCGCCGACCGAATAATGGACTCCGGCATTGATTTAGATTCTAAATATAAAGCGCGGGGACGTGATGCGCACCCGCGGCAGACCCATGGAACAGGAGGACCGGTGCCCACCACCGCCCACGAGCCCGACCGCACGAACCCGTCCGCCGACTGGTGGCGCCAGGCCGCCGTCTACCAGATCTATCCCCGCAGCTTCGCCGACTCGAACGCGGACGGCCTCGGGGACATCCCTGGCATCACCTCGCGCGTGCCCTACCTCGCGAAGCTCGGGATCGACGCCGTCTGGCTCAGCCCGTTCTACCCCTCGGCGCTCGCCGACGGCGGCTACGACGTGGATGACTACCGCAACGTGGATCCCCGCCTCGGCACCCTCGAGGACTTCGACGAGATGGTCTCCGCGCTGCACGGCGCCGGCATCAAGGTGATCGCGGACATCGTCCCCAACCACACCTCGGACCGCCACGCGTGGTTCCAGGAGGCGCTGGCCGCGGAGCCCGGCTCCCCGGCGCGCAACCGCTACATCTTCCGGGACGGCAGGGGCGAGCACGGCGAGCTGCCTCCGAACGAGTGGACGTCGATCTTCGGCGGCGGGGCGTGGGAGCGCGTCACCGAGCCGGACGGCACCCCGGGCCAGTGGTACTTCCACCTGTTCGCCAAGGAGCAGCCGGACCTCAACTGGGACAACCCCGAGGTGCACGAGGACTTCCTGACGACCCTGCGCTTCTGGTCCGACCGCGGCGTCGACGGCTTCCGCGTGGACGTGGCGCATGGCCTCAAGAAGGACATGGACGGCGCGCACGACGACCTCGCCACGATCCACCGCGCCGACCTCTTCGCCCTCGGCGAGCACCCGCTGTGGGACCGCGACGAGGTCCACTCGATCTACGCCGAGTGGCGCAAGGTGTTCAACGAGTACAACCCCCCGCGCGCCGCCGTCGCCGAGGCCTGGGTCCATGCCGACCGCCGCGCCCGGTACGCCTCGCCCGAGGGCCTCGGACAGGCCTTCAACTTCGACCTCCTCCAGGCCGAGTTCGACGCGGCCCAGTTCCGCGAGGTCATCACCAAGAACCTCGCGGAGGCCGCCGCCACCGGGGCCTCCTCGACGTGGGTGTTCTCGAACCACGACGTGGTGCGGCACGCGACCCGCTACGGCCTGCCCAAGGGCACCGGCCGCGGCGGCGCCGGCGCGGACGGCAAGGACTGGCTCCTCGACGGCGGCGACCCGGCCGAGGTGGACGCCGCGCTCGGGCTGCGCCGGGCCAAGGCCGCGACGCTGCTCATGCTCGCCCTGCCGGGGTCCGCCTACCTCTACCAGGGGGAGGAGCTCGGCCTGCAGGAGGTGGGCCGCATTCCGGAGAAGGACCGGCAGGACCCCACCTACTTCCGCAACCGCGGCGTGGAGATCGGCCGCGACGGCTGCCGCGTCCCGCTTCCCTGGGAGCCCAACGGCACCTCGTTCGGCTTCGGGGCCAACGGCTCGCACCTGCCGCAGCCGGCATGGTTCAAGGACTACGCGGTGAGCGTCGAGGAGGAGGACGCCGGCTCGACCCTGGCCTTCTACCGCCGCGCGCTGGCGCTGCGCCGCGAGCTCGCCGGCGAGGAACGCCTCGAGTGGGCGGACGCCGCGGACGAGGACGTGCTGCACTTCGCGCGCACCGCGCCCGAGGGCGGCGCCTGGCACGTCGTGGCCAATTTCGGCGCGGCTCCGACGGAACTGCCGGACGGGGAGCTCCTGCTCTCGAGCGTGGAGGTCGAGGGCGGCAAGCTGCCCGGCGACGCGACGGCCTGGGTGCGCACGCGGGCCTGAGGCAGCAGGGGGCGAAGGGCCCTTCCGCGCCTGCGCGCTCCATGGGAGCCTAGGGGAAGACCACCGACGGGGAGGGGCCATGGCCGACGTCAACGCGGACTTCCAGTACGGGCCGGGAGCCCGCCACGAGGACTACGATCTGGACGCCGAGCAGTGCTGGTCACTGCTCGGCGCCTCCGGCGTGGGCCGCTTCGCGTTCGTCCATGAGGGCCGGGTCGCCGTCTACCCCGTCGGGTACCTCGTCTACGGCGGCGCCATCCACTTCCGCACCTCGCCGGACGGGACCGTGGCCCACAGCCTGCCCCAGGACGGTGCCGCCCTGCAGGTGGACGCGATGCAGCCGGCCGTCCAGGCCGGATGGTCCGTGCTCGCGAGCGGGCGGGCCGAGATCGTCGAGGACGCGGGCGAGCTCACGGCCCTCTTCGGACGGATGGTGGACGAGCCGTGGGCCGGGGGAGTGCGGGACACCTTCGTCCGCGTCCGCCCCGACCGGCTCAGCGGCCGGCGCGTGTACCTCGCCCAGTAGCGGCAGGCGCCCGCTGTGGTCCGGAGGCCACGCCGACCCTCGCCGTGCCATTAGTAAAGTCGCTTGACATATTGCCGCCGCAGGCGTGCACTTGATGCATCGAGGTTGGCTGGGGAGCCCGATTCTTCGACCGTTCGTCAGTCAGGAGAGTCCCATGGCCGAGCAGGAGACTGTCGCCAGCCCCACCCCCCACGAGGCGTCCCGTCCCGCCGAGAGGCGGCCCAAGGCCCCCGATCGCCGCCGCGCCGATTCCGTCCCCTCCTGCGTGCCCCGCCTCCCGGCGGGAATCCGCTGGTGGGAGGCCTGCGGCGGCTGGACGGCGGGCTACCAGCTGGGCGTCTTCTGAGCCGGTCCGGCCCGGCCCCCGAGGTGGGCCCTCCGATGTGCCAGCGGGGCCTCCGCGGCGCTACGGTGGACCCATGACCTCACCTGCTTCCGCCGATTCGACGCGCCCCGTGGACGCCTACCGCCCCGCCCGCCCCGCGCGCGACATCAGCCCGGAGATCGCCCGCTCCTGGCTGCTCGTCAACGCGATGCGCACGGAGCTGTTCGACGAGTCGGCAGGATCCCGGGCGGACGCCATCATCCTCGACATCGAGGACGCCGTGGACCCGTCGCACAAGGACGAGGCCCGCGAGAACGTCTCACGCTGGCTGACCGCCGGCGGCCGCGCCTGGGTGCGCGTCAACGACGCCACGAGCCCGTTCTGGGCCGATGACCTCGCCGGGCTGCGCGGAACCCCCGGCCTGCTCGGCGTCATGCTCGCGAAGACCGAGTCCGCCGACCAGGTGACCGAGAGCTTCCACCGGATGGACGGGAAGACGCCGGTCATCCCGCTCGTCGAATCGGCGGTGGGCATCGAGGAGGCCAACCGCATCGCCAAGGCCCAGGGTGCCTTCCGCCTCGCCTTCGGATCGGGCGACTTCCGCCGCGACACCGGCATGGCCGCGACGCCCGAGGCCATGGCCTACCCGCGCGCGAAGCTCGTGGTCGCCTCCCGCGTGGGCAATCTCCCGGGCCCGATCGACGGACCCACGGTCGGCACGAACCACCCGATCCTGCGCGAGCAGAGCGCCATCACGGTGATGATGGGCATGACCGGGAAGCTGTGCCTCGCCATCGACCAGACCACCGTGATCAACGAGGTCATCTCCCCGACCCCGACCGACGTCGCGTGGGCCACCGACTTCATGCACGACTTCGAGGCCAACGGCCGCGTGATCCGCGACGGCTCCGACCTGCCGCGCCTGGGCCGCGCCGAGAAGATCATGAAGCTCGCCACGGCGTTCGGCGTCCAGCCGGCCGTCTAGGCACCCAGGCCGCCGCGATGGAAGGCGGGCCCTGGCTCGTCCACGGCATCACCTGGGACGGCCCCGCCGACCACGGCGGAGCCCCGTCGCTCAGCGTGGCGGGCACGGACGGCTCGCTGCGCGGCATCCCCCTCACGCCCGGGCTGCGCCTGGGCTGGCGGGCGCTGGACGCGCGCGTCCACTGCCTCGGCTTCACCACGGTGCACTCCGCCGAGGCGCGCACCCGCGTCCCGTGCCCGGACTGGGCGCTCGCAGCCCACGGCGTCGCGTGCCCTGCCTGCGAGCAGCGCGACGACACCCGCCTGATCCATGCCTTCCACCGCAGCGGGAAGGTCCCCGACGGGCTGCGGGACTACCTCATGCAGCCGCACTGGCTCTACCTCGCCGCGAGCGCCGCGGGGCAGCTCAAGGTCGGCACCGCGAGCTCGGTGCGCCGCTGGAACCGGCTCGCCGAGCAGGGCGCGGCCGCGGCCGTGTACGTCGCCGCAGCGGCCGACGGCCGCGTGGTCCGGGTCCTCGAGGACGCCGTGACCGCCGGCCTCGGGATCAGCCAGGCGATCAGCTCCGCGGCCAAGCTGGCGGCCTTCGCCCGCCCGCTCGCCGGACCTCGCCTCGCCCGGCTCCTCGACGCCCGGGCCGCCGAGGTGACCCAGCTGCTCGGCGAGGTGGGAGGCATCGGAGGCTTCGACGTCGTGCACGAGAGCTGGCAGCCGCCGGCCGCGGCGAGGGGGCTGCTGTCCGCGGCGCCGAGGAGCGCCTATCCCGCCGACCCCGGCGTGGGAGAGCACGCCCTCGCCCTCGCCTCGGTCCTCGGCCCGTTCGCGCTCGGGGCTGCGGGACCGGAGGCCGAGGCCTTCGTCGCCCACCTCGGCCGGCTGCGGGGCAGGAGGATCGAGCTCGGGCCGTTCGAGAGCACCCTCCCGGCCCGCCAGGCCCCGCTCTTCTGAACCGGCTGCCCGCCCGGGCGGTGCGTTCCACCGGGAGCTTTTCTGCCGCGGGCCTCCGCACGCCTAGACTGGACGCCGTGCCGAACGACTACTGGGAGACCGCCTCGCCGCTCTACAAGAAGGTCGTGTTCTCGGGCATGGCCTTCCTGGGGATCGGGATCGTGCTGAGCATCGTCGCGAACCTCGGCCACGTCACGTGGCTCCCGTACCCCTCGATCGCGGTCATCGGCGTCGGACTCGTCATCCACATGGTCGGGCTCGGGATCCGGGTCCGCGAGACGAAGCGGCGGCTCAGGAAGTAGCGCCGGCCAGCCGGGCCCGCCGCACATGGCTCCGGGCGTGCTCGACGGCGTCGCCCAGCGAGTCGAAGAGGTGCCGGTGGTGGCGCAGTTCCGCGATCACCCCGACCCGGCGCACCAGGTCGAGATGCTGGTCCTGGACCCCCTTGAGGAGCACGGTCACGCCGCGGGCCTCGAGCGTGCGGATCGCCTCGACGAGGGTCTGGGCCCCCGTCGCGTCGAGGTAGCGCAGCTGGGACAGGCGCAGGACGACGACCTCGATGCCGTCGGCAGATGAGGTGCGGGTGACCTCCTCGAGCACCCGCTCCGCCGCGCCGAAGAACATGAGGCCGTCGAGGCGGAAGACGGCGATGTGCTCGTCGCCCTCGTGCGCCGGCCCGGGGATCGGCTCGCGCCGTACGCTCCCGAGCTTCGCGAACTGGCGCAGCGTGAGCAGGGCCGCGGCGACGAGCCCGATCTGGATTGCGACGATCAGGTCGAAGGCGACGGTGATGACGGCGGTGAGCACGAACGCGACGGCGTCCTGCCGCGTCGAGCCGAGGATCCGGCGGGCGGTCCGCACGGAGACCATGCGCCCGGCAGTGACCATGAGGACGCCGGCGAGGGCCGCGAGCGGGATCTGGGCGACGAGCGGCGCCGCCAGGTAGACGACGCCGAGCAGCACCAGGGCGTGGACGATCGCCGCGATCCGGGAGCGGCCGCCGGAGCGGACGTTCACTGCCGTCCGCGCGATCGCCCCGGTGGCGGGCAGGCCGCCGAAGAGCCCCGCAGCGAGCGAGGCCAGCCCCTGGCCCACGAGCTCGCGGTCCGGGTTGTACGGTCCGGTGGTCCGCCCGTCGGGTCCGGAGAGCCCGGAGGCGACCCGCGCCGAGAGGAGCGACTCGATCGCGGCCAGCGCTGCGACCGCCAGCGCCGGGCCGGCCAGGGAAGGCAGGTCCGAGAGGCCGAGGACTGGAAGGGCCGGCGCCGGGAGCGAAGCGGGCAGCGGACCGATGCGCTCGACGTCGAGGCCCAGCAGCCCGGCACCCAGGGAGGCCACGAGGACCGCGATGAGGCTGGCCGGCAGTGCCCGGTGGATCCGCGGCACCAGGAGGGTCACCGCGGCAACGAGCACGACGACGCCCACGCTCGCCGCGGCGCGGGGCCACGGCGCGGCAGCCACCGCCGCGGCCGCCGCGACCGCCGTGTTCTGGCCGGGGGCGACGTGCGCGGAGACGGCGAGGGGAACCTGCTGGAGGAAGATGATCACGCCGATCCCGAGCGTGAAGCCTTCCACGACGGGCCACGGGATATAGGCGACCGCCCGCCCGAGCCGCGAGGCGCCGAGGGCCACGAGGACCGCCCCGGCCAGGACGGAGAGCAGGGCGACCGCGCCCGCCCCGTGCGAGGCCACGATCGGCGCGAGGACCACGACCATGGCGCCGGTGGGCCCGGAGACCTGCACGTGCGAGCCGCCGAAGACCGCGGCCACGAGGCCGGCCACGATCGCGGTCACCAGCCCGGCCTCGGCGCCGACCCCCGAGCTCACCCCGAACGCGAGTGCGAGGGGGAGGGCCACGATGCCGACGGTGAGGCCGGCGACGAGGTCGCCGCGCCAGGTGCGGCGCGTTCCCGCGTAGTCGGACGCCTGGGGGAGGAGGGCCCGGAGCGCGCCGAGCCTTCCGGGCTTCACACCGCGCCCCGCGGGCGGGGATTCGGCGGCGTTCATCGGGCCGCGCCGTGGTGCGCGGCGACCGAGGGCAGGGCCGAGGCGGCCTCGAGCTGCTCGCGGGTCTCGGAGAGCGTGTCGAGGAGGAAGGTGCGGGCGATCGCGAGGAGCTCGGCGACCGTGGGGTGCGCGAGCGAGTACGTCACCGAATTGGCCGTGCGGACACTCGTCACGACGCGGTGGCGGCGCAGCGTCGCCAGATGCTGCGAGAGGTGGGAGGCCTCGAGCCCGGTGCCCTCAAGCAGCTCGCTCACCGGGCAGGACTGCCCGGGCGAGGCCGCGAGGATCTCGAGGATGCGGATCCGGGCGGGGTGGGCGAGGCCCTTGAACAGGTTCGCCTTGATCTCGTAGAGCGGCGCCTCGCGGTCGCTGAACATGCTGCCTCCATATGATGGCTTGATGAATCCATCATATCGCTGTCCACCGGGGATGTCAGTGCCAGCGGCTAGGCTTTCCCCATGGCCATCAACCCCGACCTCGCCGGTCGCGTCTACCCGCCCGCCGAGGTGTACGACGTGGCCCGCGAGAAGATCCGCGAGTTCGCCCGCGCCGTCAAGGCGGGGCACCCCGCCCACTACGAGGTCGACGCCGCGCGCGCCCTCGGGCACGCCGACCTCGTGGCCCCGCCCACGTTCGCGATCATCGTGGCCCAGCGTGCCGACGCCCAGCTCATCGCGGACCCCGAGTCGGGCATCGACTTCTCCCGCGTGGTCCACGCAGAGCAGCGCTTCACGCACCACCGCCCGATCGTCGCCGGGGACCGGCTCACGGCCGAGCTCCACGTCGACACCGTGCGCGCCATGGGCGGCGGCGCCATGATCACCACCCGCGCCGAGATCCGCGCGCTGGGCACCGGCGACGCCGACGGCGAGAGCGTCGCCACGACCGTCTCGTCGATTCTCGTGAGGGGAGAGGGCCAGTGAGCACCGAGGACAGCCTCCAGCCCGGCAGCGCCGTGATGCCCGTGTTCGACCAGCTCGAGAAGGGCCTCGAGATCGGCCGCCGCGAGGTCGCCGTGACCCGCGCGGACCTCGTCCGGTACGCCGGGGCCTCGGGCGACTTCAACCCGATCCACTGGAACAGCGACTTCGCCGTCGCCGTCGAGCTGCCGGGCGTGATCGCGCACGGCATGTTCACGATGGGCGCCGCCGTCCAGCTCGTCGTCGACTGGGCCGGGGACCCGGGTGCCGTGCTGGACTACCAGACGCGCTTCACCAAGCCCGTCCCCGTCCAGGACACCACCGGCACCGAGGAGCCCGGCGCGGTCCTCGAAGTCGTCGGAACCGTCGGGGCCCTGGACCCCGAGGCCCGCACGGCGCGGATCGACCTCGCCGTCACCAGCGCCGGCCAGCGGGTGCTGACCAAGGCGCAGGCGCTCGTCCGGCTGGCCTAGCGGGCCGTGGCCCGGCTGCCAGCGCTGCGGCTGCCAGCGCCGCCCGTGCCCGCCGAGGTCCGGCGCTGGCACCTCGCCGTCATCGTCGCCTACGGCGCGAGCGGCATCGCCTTCTCGAGCTGGGTCTCCCGGGTCCCCGCGCTGCGCAGCGACCTCGGCCTGAGCCCGGGCGGCGTGGGCCTGCTCCTGCTGTGCATGACCTTGGCCTCCTTCGCCTCGGTCTCGGCGTCGGGGCTCGTGGTCATCCGGCTCGGCTCGGCCCGCACCATCCAGGCGGGCTCGATCCTGGTGGGCGCGGGCCTCCTCGTGCTCGGCCTCGGGGCGTCCGTGGTCCGCTCGCCGGTGGCCGCGGCCGTGGGGTTCGCGGTGATCGGCCTCGGGACGGCGAGCTGGAACACCGCGTCCAACGTCGAGGGCGCCGCCGTGGAGCGCGCCCTGCGCCGGTTCATCATGCCCAGGCTGCACGGCGCCTTCAGCCTCGGCACGGTCCTCGGCGCCGTGGTCGGCACCTGGGCCGCGGCCGCCGCCGTGCCCCTCGCGTGGCACCTGGGCGCGGCCGGGATCGTGGTGGTCGGAGCCGTCGTGGTCGCCGGGAGCTTCCTGCGCGCCGACCGCGCTGCCGGCACCGCGCACGACGGCGCCGTCCCCGCCACCGGGGAGCACCCGGCGTCGTCCGTGCTCCCCCCGCCCGGCGAGGCCGACGGCGCCGCCCCCACCGGAACCGTCTCCGAGGGCGCGGGCCCGGGCGGCCGGGCGCAGGTCGCGGCTGCCTGGCGCGACCGCCGCACCGTGCTGCTGGGCGTGATGGTCCTCGGACTCGCGCTGGCCGAGGGCGCGGCGGGCGACTGGGTCGCGCTCGCGCTCGCGGACGGCTACGGCGTCTCCCAGGCCGTGGGCGCGGTGGGGTACAGCGTGTTCGTGTGCGCGATGGCCACTGGCCGGTTCCTCGGCACGCCGGTGCTCAACCGGCATGGCCGCGTGACCGCGCTGCGGGCCTGCGGGGTGCTCGCGCTGCTCGGGCTCGCCGTGTTCGTGCTGGCGCCCGCGCTGTGGCTCGCGTTCGCCGGGCTCGTGGTCTGGGGGCTCGGGGCCTCGCTCGGCTTTCCGGTCGGGATGTCCGCCGCCGCCGACGATCCGCTCCACGCCGCCGCCCGCGTCTCGGTGGTCTCCACGATCGGGTACGGCGCGTTCCTGTGCGGGCCGCCGCTGCTGGGCTTCGTGGCCGAGTTCACCGGGGTGCGCTACTCGCTGCTGACTGTCCTGCTCTTCGTCGTGGTCAGCGTGGTGCTCGCCGGCCAGGCGGCCCGCCGGCCCGTGCCGGCCGTGTGACTAAGCTGGACGGGTGAGCCAGACCCTCCTGTCCTCCCTGACCACCTCCGCCGTGGGCGGCCCGGCCGCGCGCTTCGAGGAAGCCCACAGCGAGGCCGAGATCATCGACGCCGTGCGCACGGCCGACTCCGCGGGGGAGCCCCTGCTCATCATCGCCGGCGGCTCGAACCTCCTCGTCTCCGACGACGGCTACCCCGGGACCGTGCTGAAGATCGCCTCCCAGGGCCTCGAGGTCAACTCCGCGGACACGTGCGGGGGAGTGTCCGTCAGGGTCCAGGCGGGACACTCGTGGGACGCGCTCGTGGACCACGCGGTGCACCACGCGTGGAGCGGGATCGAGGCCCTCTCCGGCATCCCGGGCTCCACCGGCGCCACCCCCGTGCAGAACGTCGGGGCGTACGGGCAGGACGTCTCGCAGACCGTCTGGCAGGTGCGCACGTGGGACCGCGAGGCGAACGCGGTGAAGACCTTCGTCCCGTCGGAGCTGGCCTTCGGCTACCGCGACTCGGTCCTCAAGCGGACCACCGCCAACGGTTCGCCCCGGTACGTGGTCCTCACGGTCGAGTTCCAGCTCGCGCTCGGACGGATGGGGGCTCCCGTGCGGTACGCCGAGCTCGCCCGGGCCCTCGGCGTCGAGCCGGGCCAGCGCGCCTACGCGACGGACGTCCGGCGCGAGGTCCTGCGCCTGCGCGGCTCCAAGGGCATGGTCCTGGACCCGGCGGACCGCGACACCTATTCGACCGGCTCCTTCTTCACCAACCCCGTGCTCGCCGAGGCGGAGGCCGCGTCCCTGCCCGAGGGCGCCCCGCGGTACCCGGCCGGTGAGGGACTCGTGAAGACCTCCGCGGCGTGGCTCATCGAGCACGCGGGCTTCCCCAAGGGCTACGGCCTGGGCGCGGACAGCGTCACCGGCGGCCGGGCCTCGCTGTCGACGAAGCACACACTCGCCCTGACCAACCGTGGGGACGCGACCGCGAAGGACCTCCTGGCCCTCGGCCGCGAGGTGCGCGACGGGGTCCGGGCCCGCTTCGGGATCGAGCTGCACAACGAGCCGCTCCTCATCGGGCTCGAGCTGTGAGCGACGCAGCCGGCCGGCGCCTCGACGTCGCGGCGGCCGCCGTGCGGCTCTACGCCGAGCACGGCTACGAGGCCACGAGTGCAGACCAGATCGCCGCGGCCGCGGGCCTGTCCAGGAGCACGTTCTTCCGGCAGTTCCGGTCCAAGGAGGATGTGGTCTTCGCCGACCACGACACGCTCCTCGAGCAGGCCGAGGCCTTCCTCGCCGGGCCCCACGCCGACCCCTGGGAGGCCGTGTGCCGCGCCGCGGGGCTCGTGTTCGAGCACTTCGCGGCGCTCGGCGATCTGGCACAGCTGCGCTACCAGGTGGTCAACCGCGAGCCGGGCCTGCGCGACAAGGAGCTCGTGACGACGTTCCGCTACGAGCGGCTCTTCCAGCGCTACCTCCGCTCCGCCGTCCCGGGCATCGCGCCCCTCGATGCGGTCCGCTTCGCCTCGACCGTCATCGCGACCCACAACTACTGCCTGCGCCAGCTCATGCGCGGCGAGCCCGGATTCGACGCCGCACGCCTGCGGGCCGAGCTGGACGCCGTGCGGCGGCTCTACGGCGTGGCGCCGGCCGAGACCCCGGCGGGCGGCCCCGGCCCCGCGCCCGCCGCCGGCCCGCCCGCCGGCCCTCCGGCGGCCGGCGCCCCGGACGACGTCGTGGTCGCCGTCTTCCCGCGCTCGGTGCCGCCCGCGGACGTCGCCCGGAGGATCCGTGAGGCCCTCGGCGGACTCCCGAACGCCTGACACTCGGTTTCAGTTGACCTGACACTGAGTTTCACGGTTACATGGTGGTGTGTCCCACGCCACCGCCGCCTCGGCAGCCCCCGCAGGATCCCTCGGCCCCGCAGCCTCCACCGTCCCCCGCCCGGTGCGCTCGATCGGCGTGATCGGTGCGGGCCTCATGGCGAGCCAGCTCGCCACGCTCTTCGCGCAGCAGCTGCGCGTGCCCGTGACCATGAGCGACCTCTCCGCCGACCGCGTCGAGGCCGCCCGGGCCGGCATCCGCGCCCGCCTCGACCGCGCCGAGGCCAGGGGACGCCTCGCAGCCGGAGAGGCCGCCGAGATCGCCGCCCTCATCACCGGCACCACCGATCCCGCAGACTTCGCCGGCTGCGATGCGGTCATCGAGGCCGTGTTCGAGGAGCTCGACGTCAAGCGCGCCGTGTTCGCCTCCGCCGAGTCCGCCGTCGCCCCGGACGCGCTCCTGCTCACCAACACCTCCTCGCTCTCGGTCGAGGCCATGGCCGAGGGCCTCGAGCATCCCGAACGCGTCGTCGGCTTCCACTTCTTCAACCCCGTCGCGGTCCTGCCCCTCCTCGAGCTCGTCCGCACCCCGGTCGCCTCCGACGCCGCGATGGCCCACGCCGCGCGCCTCGCGGCCGCCCTCGGCAAGACCGCCATCCCGGTCGCGGACGCCCCGGGCTTCGTCGTCAACCGCCTCCTCACCCGGCTCTTCGGCGAGGTGCTGGCCGAGACCGAGGCGGCGGCCGCCGCGGGAGGCGACCCGCTCGCCGTCGACCGCGCCGTCGCCCCCTGGGGCCTGCCGATGACCCCGCTCACGCTGATCGACTACATCGGCACGGCCGTCCAGCAGCACATCTGTGCCACCATGCACCGCGCCTACCCGGACCGGTTCCCGCTCTCGCCGTGGCTCGCCGCGGCGGCCGAGGCCGGCGTGCGCCGCCTGCTCGCGGACGACGGCGGGCTCGCACCCGAGGCGGCCGCCCTCCTTCCGGCGCGGGCCGGCACCGGCACGGGGGAGCGCGTGGACCAGGCGCGCGTCCTCGAGCGCGTCCGCGCAGCCCTCGCCGAGGAGGTCGGCATCATGCTCGCCGAGGGCGTCGTCGCCTCCGCCGAAGACCTCGACCGGTGCATGGTGCTCGGCGCCAACTACCCGGCCGGCGGCCTCACCCCGCTCCTCGCAGCCCAGTCCTGACCCCTCACTCCCTCGAAGGATCCCCATGCCCGACTACGACGTCTCCGCCGCCCTCGACACCGACTACTACGCGGCGTTCGAGGACCTCCCCGCCGAGGACCGCGCCCACTGGGACCGCGCCCGCGCGTTCAGCGACGAGGCCCTGCCCCAGATGAACGAGTACTGGGACCGCGCCGAGTACCCGCTGCACCTCGTCAAGCGGATGGGGGAGCTGAACCTCCTCGCCGACGGCATCGAGGTCCCCGGCCTCGAGCCCATGAGCCCCCTCGCCGCGGGCCTCGTGAACATGGAGATCTCCCGCTGCGACGGCTCCCTCGGCACCGTCGTGGCCGTGCAGGGCGGCCTCGCCCTCCGCTCCATCGCCTTCCACGGCTCCGAGGAGCAGAAGGAGCGCTGGCTCGGGCCGCTCGCCCGGGGAGAGGAGCTCGGCTCGTTCGCCCTCACGGAGCCGGACCACGGCTCGGACTCGGTCTCGCTCGAGACCACCGCGCGCCGCGACGGGGACGAGTGGGTCCTCGACGGCGAGAAGAAGTGGATCGGCAACGGCGCCTCCGGCGGCGTCACGGTGGTGTGGGCCCGTGACGAGGAGGGCAACGTGCGCGGCTTCCTCGTTCCGCAGGACACTCCCGGCTACGAGGCCGAGGTGATCGGGGGCAAGGGCTCGCTCCGCGCGATCCACCAGGCCCGCATCCGCCTGCAGTGCGCGCGCATCCCGGCCGAGAACGTCCTCCCGGGGGCCAAGACGTTCAAGGACACCTCCAAGGTGCTCGTGGCGACCCGTCTCGGCGTGGCCTGGTCCGCGCTCGGGCACGCGACGGCCGCCTACGAGGCCGCCGTGACCTACGCCGGGCAGCGCGTCCAGTTCGGCAAGCCGCTCGCGAAGTTCCAGCTCGTCCAGGACCGTCTGTCCCAGATGCTCGCCGAGCTGACGAGCATGCAGCTGCACTGCGTCCACCTCGCGCGCCTCGACGCCGAGGGCCGGATGCGCCCCACGCAGGCGTCCATGGCCAAGTACCACAACACCCGCAAGGCCCGCTTCATCGCCTCGACGGCCCGTGACCTCCTCGGCGGCAACGGCATCCTCCTCGAGAACCACGTGGTGCGCCACATGATGGACATCGAGTCGATCCACACCTACGAGGGCACCGAGAGCGTCCAGGCCCTCCTGATCGGGCGCGACGTGACCGGCGTGGGCGCGTTCGCCTGAGCGGCGGAGGACACCCGATGCAGGCCAACTACTCGGCGCTCAGCCCCCTGCGGTTCCTCGAGCGCTCCGCTGCAGTCTTCCCCGGCAGGACCGCGATCGAGCACGGGTCCCGCCGCTACACCTACGCCGAGTTCGGCGCCGAGGCCCAGCGCCTCGCCAAGGCCCTCGCGGCCCGGATCCAGCCCGGCGCCCGCGTCGCGTTCATCGCCCCCAACGTCCCCGAGCTGCTCATCGCGCACTTCGCCGTGCCGCTGGCCGGAGGGGTGCTCGTGGCCCTCAACACGCGCCTCGCCGCCCACGAGGTGAAGTACATCCTCGAGCACTCCGAGGCCGCCCTCCTCTTCGCGGACGCCGAACTGCTCGCGACGGTCGACGGCGTCGCGGACCTGGGCGGCCCGGCCGCCGGGGTGCCGGTCGTCGTCGTCCCCGACAGCGAGGCCGGCGCCTCGGCGACGGACCCGCGCGAGGAGGCGGCCGGCGTCGGGCGCGAGCTGTACGCGGGCTTCCTCGCGGGCGCCCCGGACGGGCCGGACCTGCCGTGGGGCGTCGACGACGAGCAGGCACCGATCACCCTCAACTACACCTCGGGCACTACGGGCAGGCCCAAGGGAGTGCTGTACTCCCACCGGGGCGCCTACCTCAACGCCCTCGGCGAGGCCCACCACCAGGGCTTCGACGGGGACACCCGGTACCTGTGGACCCTGCCGATGTTCCACTGCAACGGCTGGTGCACGCCCTGGGCCGTCACCGCCGCCGCCGGGACCCACGTGTGCCTGCGGGCGGTCCGGCCCGAGCCCGTCTGGGCCGCGCTCGACGACGGCGTGACCCACCTGTGCGGGGCACCCACCGTGTGCTCGATCATCGCCGACGCCGAGCAGGCGCACCCCCTCGCGGCCCGAGGCGCCGGCCCGCTGCGGATCACGACGGCGGGGGCGCCGCCCTCGCCCACGATCATCCGCCGGCTCTCCGATCTGGGCGTGCAGGTGGTGCACGTGTACGGGCTCACCGAGGTCTACGGGCCCTACACGATCTGCGAGTACCAGGACGCGTGGGACGCGCTCCCCGCGGACGAGCGCGCCGCGAAGCTGTCCCGCCAGGGCGTGGGGATGGTCCAGGCCGAGACGGCCCGGGTCGTGGAGGTCGGCACGGCCGGCGGGCTCCGCGATGTCCCCGCCGACGGCGAGACCCTCGGCGAGATCGTCCTGCGCGGCAACAACGTCATGCTCGGCTACTACAAGGACCCCGAGGCGACCGAGCGCGCGTTCGCCGGCGGCTGGTTCCACACCGGCGACCTCGGCGTCATGCATCCCGACGGCTACATCCAGCTCAAGGACCGGGCGAAGGACATCGTCATCTCCGGCGGCGAGAACATCTCGACGATCGAGGTCGAGCAGGCCATCGTCTCGCACCCCGAGGTGCTCGACGTCGCCGTGATCGGCATGCCGGATCCCCGCTGGGGCGAGCGGCCCGTGGCGTTCGTGGTCCGCGCGGCCGCGTCGCAGCTCACCGCGGACGCCCTGTCCGGGCACGTCCGCGGGCTCCTCGCCGGGTTCAAGGTCCCGCGCGAGATCCACTTCACCGACCAGCTGCCCAAGACCTCCACGGGCAAGACCCTCAAGCACGAACTGCGCGCCCTGGCGGCAGCGGAAGGAGCACGATGAGCACCCCTGAGACCCAGAATGCAGGCGCCCCCGCGCAGGGACATGACCCCTCAACGCAGGGACATGACCCCTCGGCGGTGAGGGGTCATGTCCCTGGGCCCGGCGCCCCCGACGACGTGGTGATCGTCGGCGCGGCCCGCACGCCCCAGGGCAAGCTGCTCGGCCGGCTCTCCTCGCTGTCCGCGGTGGAGCTCGGCGCGGCCGCCATCGCCGGGGCCCTGGGGCGCGCCGGGGTCGCGGCAGACGACGTCGATGCCGTGGTGATGGGCCAGGTCCTGCAGGCCGGTGCGGGCCAGAACCCGGCCCGCCAGTCCGCCGCCGCGGCCGGGATCCCGCTCACCGCGCCGGCGGCCACCGTCAACAAGGTGTGCCTCTCCGGCCTGTCCGCCGTCATCGAGGCCGCGCGCATGCTGCGCCTCGGCGACGCGCGCATCGTCGTGGCCGGCGGCCAGGAGTCCATGAGCCAGGCGCCGCGCCTGGTGGCCGGGACCCGATCCGGGACCGCCTACGGCCCGATGGAGCTCCTCGACGCCACGGCCCACGACGGCCTCACCGATGCGTTCGATCACGAGGCCATGGGGCTCGCCACCGACCGCGCCAACGCGGCACTCGGGCTCACGCGGGAGGAGGCGGACGCCGTCGCTGCGGCCTCCCACGTGCGCGCCGGTGCCGCGGCCGCCGCCGGCGTCTGGGCGGCCGAGATCATCCCCGTCAAGGTCCCGCAGCGCAAGGGCGCCGTGCTCGAGGTCGCCGAGGACGAGGGCATCCGGCCCGACTCGACCCCCGAGACCCTGGCGAAGCTGCGGCCCGCCTTCTCCCCGGACGGGACCGTCACCGCGGGGAACGCCTCGCCCATCTCCGACGGGGCCTCGGCGCTCGTGCTGACGACCCGCGCGGAAGCCGAGCGGCGCGCGCTGGAGGTGCTCGCCGTCGTGCGCGCGCACGGCCAGATCGCCGGACCGGACACGACGCTCCCGGACAAGCCGGCCAAGGCCATCTCCGCGGCGCTCGGGCGCGAGGGCTGGTCTGCGGACGACCTGGACCTCGTCGAGGTCAACGAGGCCTTCGCGTCCGTGGCTGCGCATTCCGCGGCGCTGCTCGGCGTGCCGATGGACCGCGTGAACGTCAACGGCGGGGCGATCGCGATCGGGCACCCGATCGGCGCCTCCGGCGCGCGCGTGGTCGTCACGGCCGTGCACGAGCTGCTGCGCCGTGGCTCCGGACGCGCCGCCGTGGCGCTGTGCGGCGGCGGCGGGCAGGGCGACGCGCTGCTCCTCGAGCGCTGAGCGCCCCCCCCTGACACCCCGGCCTGGCCCCGTCTGAAAGTCGCCTTCTGAGAGTCAGGTCCTGGAGCTCGCCTGATGTGACTCCCACAACCTGACTCTCAGACTCTCCCGGTCGGATCAGGACGCGTGCTGTCCGCGTCCCGGGGCACCATGGACGCATGGAGTCTTGGGAGAGGCCGCGAGGGCTGCGCACGACGACGGTGGCGCGCCTCAGGCTCGCCGCGCAGGGCCTGCTTCCGGTCGCCTCGGCGGGGGACCGGGTGGGGCCTGCGCCCGACCCGGTCTCCGCGGTGCGCCGCATGGGAGCGCTGCAGAGCCAGGACCTCCAGTCGGGTCTCCTCGCGGTCGGCCTCAGGACGCGAGCGGGGACCGCCTCCGGGGTGGCGGCCGCGCTGGCGCGCGGGGCGATCGTGCGCACGTGGACCATGCGGGGCACGCTGTTCACCGTGGCGGCTGAGGACGTGCGGATGTTCGTGGGGCTCGCCCACCAGCGGGTGATGCGCACGGCCGCGGCGCGCCACCGGCACCTCGGAATCAGCGAGGAGGACGTTGCGGTGGTCCGCAAGGCCGCTGAGAGCAGGCTCTCGGGCGGGGGCGGGCTGACCCGCCCCGAACTCTTCGAGGCATTCGAGGCCGCTGGACAGCCCACTGCTGCCCAGCGTGGCATCCACCTGATCTCGATCCTGAGCCACCGCATGGTGCTCGTGCAGGGGCCCCTGCGGGGGCGGCAGCAGGAGTTCCGGCTCGCGGACGAGTGGCTGCCGGCCGGCGCCGGCCTCGCCGGGGACGACGCCCTCGAGTACCTCGCCGAGCGGTACGTCGCCTCGCACGGGCCGGTCGAGGAGCGGGACTTCGCCTGGTGGCTCGGCCAGCCGCTCGGCGCGGTGCGCGGACCCTTCGCGGCCGCGGCGGCGCGGGCCGAGCAGGTGGCCTGGCAGGGCCGCGCCCTCGCCTGTGCGCCCGAGATCGCCGCGCTCGCGGACTCCCGGGCCGGAGCCCGCGCGGTGGTCGCGGTGCCCGGCTTCGACGAGCTGGCCATCGGCTACCCGGACCGCTCCGTGGCGATCCCCGAGCCCTACCTCCAGAGACTGATCCCCGGACTCAACGGGACGTTCAAGGCGATGGTCACCGTGGGCGGCCGTGCGGTGGGGACCTGGACCAAGGGCGGCCGGCCCGGTGCGCCCCGCGTGGAGCCGGAGCTCTTCGAGGACCTCGGCCCGGCGGCCTCGGCGGCGCTGGCCAGAGCGGTGTCCCGGATCGAGTCCTACTGGGCGCGGTAGGCGGCCACGGTTCTTCGGCCCGGGGCATGATCGGTGCTGTGCCGCATGATCGGTGCTGCCCAGCACCGGTCATGCGTCCGAGGACCGATCGTGGGCTGAGGAACGTTAAGGCTAAGGAACGGGTGCGGGACGTCGTGGCGCGGAGGCGGTCCGAGTTGTCCACAGTCGCCGGCAGCCGGGTCGATCACCCTCACTGATTGCGCAAGACTCCGAGCATGGAGTCTGCAGCCATTCGAGCACTGGTGGAGGAGCGATGGCCCGCGTCCGCCGTCGCGACCACGGACATCCTCGCCGCTGCTGGAATCACAGACCGCGCGCTGACTGCGGCCGTCCGTGCCCGGTGCGTGCACCGTGTCCGCCGGGGCGCCTACGTGCTCGCCACGGCGTGGAACGCAGCAGCCCCGTGGGAGAAGGACATGTACCGAATCGACGCGCACGCCGCCACCCGTGCGACGCCGGCCACGTACAGCCACGTGACCGCAGCGCGACTCCTCGGGTGTGCTGTGTGGGACGTAGGCGAGCGGATCCATCTCACGGTGCCCTATGCCTCGTCCGCCCGGAGCCACGGGCCCGACGTTGCAGCGCACCGACAGCCGGTCGGTGACGAAGACCTCGTGCACGTCCTGCGCGGCGGTCGAACGCTGCGCCTGACGTCGATCGACCGGACGGTCTCGGACTGCGCGCGCATCCTCGACCTCGAGCGCGCCGCGGTCGTAGGGGACCACGCTCTGCGGCGCGGTGCCTCTGTCGAGGGGATCGCCGCAGCGGCGGAGCGGTCCGGACTGGTGCGGGGGACCCGGAGGGTCGAGCGGCTGCTCGAGGTGCTCGACGTCCGTGCCGAGTCTCCAGGAGAGACGCGCACGCGTATGGCGCTCGCCGCCGCCGGCGTTCCTGCGCCCGTACTGCAGTTCGAGGTCATGACCGAGGAAGGCCTCTTCAGAGCAGACTTCGCATGGCCCGAGCTCAAGGTCATCCTCGAGTTCGACGGCGACAGCAAGTACTTCGCCTATCGGCCCACGGCGGAGGTCCTCCTCGCCGAGCGAAGGCGGGAGAACGCGCTGGCCGCGGCCGGGTGGGTGATCGTCCGCGTCTGCTGGGCAGATCTCCGCACGCCGGGCACGATCGCGGCGAAGGTCAGAGCCGGGTTCGCCCGGGCTGCAAAGCTCGCCAGCTGATGCGCAGCACACACGAACGGCCCCCGGCCGCACGATCGGTGCTGGCCAGCACCGTCCATGCGGCCGAGGGCCGTCTGAATCGCAGGACCTCAGCCGTCGGAGGGAGGCCTCAGAGGGTCCCGGTGGCGATCTTGAGCATGCGGCGCAGCGGCTCAGCAGCGCCCCACAGGAGCTGGTCGCCCACGGTGAACGCCGAGATGTACTCCGGCCCCATCTCGAGCTTGCGGATCCGGCCCACGGGGATGTCGAGCGTGCCGGACGCGGCGACTGGGGTGAGCTGGTCCATCGAGGCCTGCTTCTCGTTGGGCACCACGTGGGCCCACTCGTTGTCGGCGTCGATGATCCGCTCGATCTCGCCCACCGAGAGGTCCTCGCGCAGCTTCAGCGTAAGGGCCTGCGAATGCGAGCGCATGGCCCCGATCCGCACGCAGAGGCCGTCCATGATCACCGGCTCGATCGGCGCGCCCGCACCGGTTCCGAGGATCTTGTTGGTCTCGACGCCGGCCTTCCACTCCTCCTTGGACTGGCCGTTGCCGAGGTCCGCGTCGATCCACGGGATGAGGGAGCCGGCGAGGGGGACCCCGAACTGGGTCGCGTCGACGCCGCCGCGCTGGGCCGCGAGCACCTTCCGGTCGATCTCGAGGATGGCCGACGCCGGGTCGGACAGTTCCGCGGCCACCGCGCCGCTGAGCGTGCCGAACTGGGTGAGGAGCTCGCGCATGTGCCGCGCGCCGCCGCCGGAGGCGGCCTGGTACGTCATCGACGTGCCCCATTCGACGAGGTTGTTGCGGAACAGCCCGCCGAGCCCCATGAGCATGCAGGAGACGGTGCAGTTGCCGCCCACGAAGTCCTTCACGCCGGAGGCGAGGCCCTCGTCGATGACCTTCCGGTTCACCGGGTCGAGGACGATGATCGAGTCCTCGTTCATGCGCAGCGTCGACGCCGCATCGATCCAGAGGCCGTCCCACCCCGTCGCGCGCAGCTGCGGGTGGACCTGCTTGGTGTAGTCGCCGCCCTGCGCTGTGACGATGATGGGCAGCTTCTTCAGCGCCTCGAGGTCGTACGCGTCCTCGAGGGCGCCGGCGCCCTCAGCGAAGGCGGGGGCTGCGCCGCCCGCGTTGGAGGTCGAGAAGAACACGGGATCGATCGAGGCGAAGTCGCCCTCATCCTGCATGCGCTCCATCAGGACGGAGCCGACCATGCCACGCCAGCCGACGAAGCCTACCGAAGAAGTCATGCCCTCCATTCTACGGGGGCACCGGGAGGGCCGCCTGTGGGATGCGTCTCACCCGTCCCCCGGTCCGCGGACGACGCCGGCCGCCGCGGTCCGCGGTTGCGGAACCACCGGGCGGGCCGGGATCAGGAGCCCGGCCCGGTGGAGGGCTCGGGCACGCCGCGGGAGGCGCGTACTCCCTCGGCTCGGCGTTCGCGGGCGCCAAGGATTGCCGCCCACGCTGCGACGGCGCCGAAGAGCAGGCCGGGCACCGCGATGGCGGCCCCCGGCCCGCCTGTTGCGGCGACCATGGCGCCGGCGATGAGGCACACCGCGCACAGGACGCCCCCGCCCACCGCGAGCGCGATAGCCCCGCGCCGGGTGCGGATAGTGTTGGCCGATCCACTCCGGCGGAAGCCGAGCTCATCGGGCCTGTACAGGACGAGTTCGCCGTCGACGGAGCGGTGCAGGATCCGGCGGTCACCGGCGTCACGGAGGCGGCGGTACTCCGTGACGGCGGCCTCGTCGCGGGCCGCGCGCGCGGGGTCGGTCGTCACGGGGCCTCGCCCCGGAAGTCGCGGAGGCGGGCAACCACCTCGGACTCGTCCAGCGGGCCGGACTCGACCGCCTGCTCCGCGCCGGCTGCGAGGAGCCCGACGATGTAGCGCTCGGGCTCCTCCGCACGCCGTAGGAGCAGCATATGGTCCGGGTCGTTGCGGTTGAGGAACGAGACCCCGGCCTGCGTCCGGCTCGCCAGATGCGCCTTGGCGATGGAGAAGTCGCCCTCCGCGAGCCCCAGCATGGGGTTCCTCGCCATGACGAACCAGCTGTACTGGGCCCTCGGCTGGAGCAGGATCGAGTACTCGGCCCCGTCGACGGTGAACACGTGGTCGTTGCGGTCGGGGGCCAGGAGGGTGATCTCGATCCACCGGTGCGCTGTGCCGAGCGTGTGCGCGGTGGCCGCGACGGGTCCCGAGATGGAGAGCTCGCCGTCCTCGGAGGCGGTGGCCAGACCGCGGGCCACGAGGGACGAGGCGCCAGCGGAGACGCAGCGCACGTCCTTGAGCTCCTCGGTCAGGCGGAGTGCCTCCGCGCTTGCCTCCGTGCCGTCGCCCGGCGCCATCTGGAGGAGGGCCACGAGCTCCGCGAAACCGAAGCCCAGGGACTCCGGATGCTGCGTGTCGGCAGACGGGCTCGTCTCATCGGTCATGGTGTCGATCATGTCAGGTCCCCTCAGTCGTTCAGAATCCGAAGAAGCTCTTGGCGCCGTCCCAGGCGCCCTCGGCGGCGTGCGCAACGCCCTCTGCGGCGTCCTTGACGCCCGAGCCGACAGCGTTGACCGCGTTGTGGATGACCGGGATGTTGTCGTAGAGCGCGAGCGCCCCGCTCGCCACCATGCACGCTGTCCCCGCCGGTGGGGGCAGGAAGGAGGCAGCGCCGAGCCCCGCCTTCACGAGGGAGTAGACACCCTGGCCAGTGTCGCCGTCGGAGAAGTGGTCGATGGCCTGCACGCCGTCGATGGCCACGCCGAGGCCGCCGAGGCCCTTTCCGAACGCGTCCAGTCCCTTGGCCCACTTCGAGCCCTCGGCAAGGCCGCCCATCACCGAGATGTCCTTGAAGTTCAGGTCGAAGATGTCCGAGCTCACTTTGAAGGCGTTGCGGAAGCCGACGAGGAGCTTGTCGGAGTCCGCAGTGACATCGAGGTGGCGGCCAATGCGGACGAGCTCCGTGACTCCGAACCGCAGGTTGGGGAAGGCTTTGATGGTGCCGTAGACGCCCCAGGCGTTGTAGAAGGGGTTGTTCTCTAGCCAGTCGGGAAGCCAGGGGGTGTCCTTCCCGCCCGCGGCGGTGCCGGATCCTCCCGGACCGGCTGCGCCGCCGTCGGCACCGCCCGGCCGGCCGCCGTTGAGCTCGGCGCTCGTGCGCTCCTGGGCTTCGGCGTTCGCCGCGAGGGTCCTCGCGCTGTCGGCCAGATCAGCCGCGATCTTCTGGAAGGCGGGCCGGTGCAGCTGGGCCCAGGCGCGAGCGAAGTCCTCGGCGTCCTGTCCGGCCCACACCTGGGGGAGCCTGGTGGTGAGCTGGTCGATGGACCGTTGCGCGTTGCGGATGGTCGTCGACTTGATCGTCAGCTGCTTCCCGAGCGCCCTGAGCTGCTCGGGGTTCGCACCCTGCTGGATGGCCATGCGTCCCCTCTTCCCCCCACATCCACTGTTCTCGGCCACCACCGTATGCGGGCGGCTCCCGGGCGCGCGATGGGGAGTCCTCCCCGGCCCCCGAGCGATGCCGCCCCGGCTGCCCCCGACCGCCCTCACGCGAGGTCGCCGCGGACGGCCCGGAGCGTCACCAGGAGCTCAGCGTCGTCCGCGGGGTACTCCGTCGGCTCCTCGCCCTCGGGCACGGTCTGGCCGAGCAGCCACCCGCCCCCATCCGCGCGCCGGACGGTCAGGGATACGCCCTGTCCCTCGAGGTGCCGCTCGACGGTCACCCGGCCCGCCGGGTGCTCCGCGAGGTGGCCGCGGACCAGACTGAGGGTGGCCTCCGCCCCCGGGAGGTCTGCGGGCTGGGGGAGCGCCCACCATGTGCCGTAGGCGCGGGGCCGCAGGAGGATCGCGACGTCGGGCGCCTCGAGCAGCACGATCCTGTCGGTCCATCCGGAAGCCTCGAGGGTGAGGACCATGCGCCGCTCGGCGGCGCCGAGCGCGACCGCGATGCCGGCCACTGCGCCCTCGACCGTGAGCTCGCCGCGGGCATCGACGAGCGCATAGCTGCGCGCGACGAGGGAGGAGGCCCCGGCCGAGATGATGTCCTCGACGTTGGCGAACTGGTCCACGCCGAGGAGGGCGGCCGTCGCCGGCACGGAGTCGCCGCCATGGAAGGCGAGCAGGGCGAGCACCTCTGCGAACCCGAGGCCGATCTGCTCGGGCACGGTCGCCGAAGTGCCGCGGGACGAGGTGCGGTCGGAGGGGGTTGGGTGGGTCGCCGTCGTCATGGCACCAGCTAACTACACCGAGGGGCGCCACGCGTGGAGGGGCTCGATCGGCCGGGGAAGTCCGCCCCGCTGCCCCTAGCCCCGGCGGAACTCGACGATGCGGTAGGGGACACCCGTGGCAGAGGTGAGCCATCCGCCGTCGTCCGGGAGGACCGAGCCGAGCTGCCAGCCGGCGCCCAGATCGGGGGCGAACGTGTCGCCGTCGACGTCCAGGTCGAGGATGGTGACGACCGCGAGGTCGGCGAGGGGCAGGGCCTGCTCGAACAGCTCGCCGCCGCCGATCACCCACACGCGCTCGGCGCCCTCGGCCTCCCCGGCGGCGCGCAGCCCCTCCTCGAGCGAATGCACGACGACGGCCCCGCCCGCCTCCCAGGCCGGCTGGCGGGTGAACACGATGTTGGTGCGGCCGGAGAACGGCCGGAAGCGTTCGGGAATCGAGTCCCACGTGCGCCGGCCCATGACCACGGGGTGGCCGGTGGTGGTCGCGGCGAAGTGCTTCATGTCCTCGGGGACGTGCCACGGCATGGTCCCACCCCTGCCGATGACGCCGCCCTGCTGGGTCTGGGCCCAGATGAGCCCGATCCGGCCGCGGGTGCCGTGCTGCTGGGTGCTCATACGGCGATGGGGGCCTTGATCGTGGGATGGTGCCGGTAGCCGAGCACCTCGAAGTCCCCGTACTGGTAGTCGAAGATGCTCGCCGGTGTCCGCGTGATCGCCAGCCGCGGGGCGGGGTACGCCTCGCGGGAGAGCTGCTCGTGGACCTGGTCGAGGTGGTTGTCGTAGATGTGGCAGTCCCCGCCGGTCCAGACGAACTCGCCCACGCCCAGGCCGAGCTGGTCGGCCACGAGGTGGGTCAGGAGCGCGTAGGAGGCGATGTTGAACGGGACGCCGAGGAACAGGTCGGCGCTGCGCTGGTAGAGCTGGCAGGACAGCTTCGCCGGACCGCCGTCTGCGCCGGGCTCGACGTAGAACTGGAACAGCGCGTGGCAGGGCGGCAGCGCCATCTGGTCCACCTCGGCGGGGTTCCAGGCGGTGACGATGTGCCGGCGCGAGTCCGGGTTGGTGCGCAGCGAATCCATCACCTTGGTGATCTGGTCGATGTGCCCGCCGTCCGGCGTGGGCCACGAGCGCCACTGGACGCCGTAGACGGGACCGAGCTCGCCGGCGTCGTCCGCCCACTCGTCCCAGATGGTCACCCCGCGCTCCTGCAGCCACCGCACGTTGGAGTCGCCGCGGAGGAACCACAGCAGTTCGAGGGCGACCGACTTGAAGTGCACCCGCTTGGTCGTCACCAGCGGGAACCCCTCGGCGAGGTCGAAGCGCATCTGCCGACCGAACACGCTGCGGGTGCCCGTGCCGGTGCGGTCGCCCTTGTGGGCGCCGTGGGCGAGCACGTCCCGCAAGAGGTCCTCGTAGGGGGTGGGGATCATGCGTCCCAGCCTAGCCGCATCAGTCGGGTCCGATCAGTCGTCGTACGGCTTGACCTGCTCGACCGCCACGACGTCCCGCCGGCCGTCGGCCGGCACATGGAACACGATCAGCTCCCCGGGGGTCAGGTAGGGGTCGGAGGCGGGCAGCTTCGCCGAGAGCGCGGGGTCCAGATGGGCGCGGAACTCGTCCAGGAGGACCGGCAGGACCGGGCGGTGGGTGCACAGCACGGCCGGCTTGCCCTTGTCGAAGAGACGTCCGACGGCGGCGGCGGCCTTCCGCGGCTTCCTCGCCGCGCGGTGCTCGGTCAGGTCGTCCACGAGGCGCATCTTGACCTTGGTGGGGGAGGCGCGCACGTAGGGGAGCACGGTGTCGACGCAGCGGGTCCACGGGCTCGTCACCACGCGGACCGGCTTCCACACCGTCAGGAGCCGCCCCACGGCCTGGGCCTGGCGGAGGCCGCTGGCCGCGAGGGTCCTGTCTCCCTCGGCCTTGGTCCAGGAACTGCGGGGCTTCGCCTTCGCGTGCCGCAGGAGGATGAGCGGGACCGTGGCGAGGGCGCCCTGCTCGTGGGCTCGGACGAGCGCGCGGAGCGGTTCGACGTCCGACTGGTTGCTCAGGAGCAGCTCGGCCTCCTCCGGGGTGCACCAGTGCACCTGGTCCACTTCATCCCCGTCCGGCCGCACCGGAACGGACTTCTCGAGCCGGAGGGCCCAGTAGTGGACGGACTTGAGGCCCGCCGCCACCCGGTAGTGGGCCGTGGGCAGCGGGATGCCGAGGCGCGCGTCGACGCCGATCTCCTCGCGGACCTCGCGGGCCGCGCACTCCGGGAGCGTCTCCCCGGCGTCGAGCTTGCCCTTGGGCCAGGACCAGTCGTCGTAGCGGGGCCGGTGGATCAGCAGCACCTTGAGTGCCTCGCCGTTGGCCCGCCAGGGAATGGCCCCGGCAGCTCGGACGGCGACCTGCTCGCCCGGGTGCTCGGCCTGGTCGATGACAGGGGCGTCGGACATCAGCGCAGGCTCACTGCCCGTGGGCGGGTGCGCGAGGCGAGGAGCCAGGACTGGATGTCCTCGAGCGGGCGGCCGGTCTCGTCGACGTGGTGCCGGGTCCAGTGCCCCTCGCGGTCCAGATGCCAGGAGGCGGTGGTGGGCGCCATGTAGCGGTCGAGCAGCGCGACGAGGTCCGCGATATCCTCCCGGTTGCGCAGCTGGACGAGGGCCTCCACGCGGCGGTCCAGGTTCCGGTGCATCATGTCCGCCGAGCCGATGTAGACCACGGGGTTGCCGCCGTTGGCGAAGGCGAAGACCCGGGAGTGCTCGAGGAAGCGTCCCAGGATCGAGCGGACGGTGATGTTCTCGCTCAGTCCGGGCACGCCCGGCCGCAGCGCGCAGATACCGCGGACAATGATGTCCACCGTCACGCCCGCCTGGGAGGCACGGTAGAGCGCATCGATGATCGCCTCGTCGACCATCGAGTTGACCTTGATGACGACCCGCGCGCGCAGGCCGGCCCTCGCGTTGCGGATCTCGGTCTCGATGCGGTCGATCAGGCCCGAGCGGACCGAGCGGGGGGCCACGAGGAGGCGCTTGAACGTGGACTTCGGCGCGTAGCCGGAGAGCTGGTTGAAGAGCTTGGACAGGTCCTCGCCCACCTGCTCGTCGCACGTGAGGAGGCCGAGGTCCTCGTAGTACCTGGCGGTGCGGGGGTGGTAGTTGCCCGTGCCGATGTGGCAGTAGCGGCGCAGCCCGTCGTTCTCCTGGCGGACCACGAGGGAGAGCTTGCAGTGGGTCTTGAGGCCCACGATCCCGTACACCACGTGCACGCCCGCCTGCTCGAGCTTGCGCGCCCACGAGATGTTGGCCTGCTCGTCGAAGCGCGCCTTGATCTCCACGAGCGCCAGGACCTGCTTGCCGGCCTCGGCGGCGTCGATGAGCGCGTCCACGATGGGGGAGTCGCCCGAGGTGCGGTACAGGGTCTGCTTGATCGCCTGGACCTTCGGGTCCGCCGCGGCCTGCTCGAGGAAGGCCTGGACGGAGGTGGAGAACGAGTCGTAGGGGTGGTGCAGGAGGATGTCGCGGCGGCGCATCGCGGCGAACACGTTCGCGGCCTTGGCGGTCTCGGACTCGTTCAGGAACCGGGACGTGTGGGCGAGCTGCTTCGGGTAGTGCAGCTCGGGCCGGTCGACCCTGGCGATCACGGAGAGCCCGCGCAGGTCGAGCGGCGCTGGGAGGGAGTAGACCTCCAGCTCCTCGACGCCGAGCTCGCGGACCAGGAGCGCGAGGACGTTGGGGCTGATGTCCGTGGTGACCTCGAGGCGCACGGGCGGCCCGAAGCGGCGCCGCAGGAGCTCCTTCTCGAGCGCCTGGAGGAGGTTCTCGGCGTCGTCCTCCTCCACCTCGAGGTCTTCGTTGCGGGTGACCCGGAACGTGTGGTGCTCGAGCACCTCCATGCCGGGGAAGAGCTGGTCGAGGTGGACGGCGATGAGCTCCTCGAGCGGGATGAAGCGGGCGCTGCGGCGGCTCCCGGCGCGCGGGCCGTCCACCGAGATGAGGCGGGGGAGCTGGTCCGGGACCTTGAGCCTGGCGAAGAGCTCCTTCTCGCTCACCGGGTTGCGCACGATCACCGCGAGGTTGAGGGACAAGCCCGAGATGTACGGGAAGGGGTGGGCCGGGTCCACGGCGAGCGGGGTCAGGATGGGGAAGACCTGCTCGGAGAACATCGCGCTGAGCTGCTCGTGCTCGGCCTCGCCGAGGTCGCCCCAGGACACCAGGCGGATGCCCGCCTCCTCGAGGGCCGGGCGGATCTGCTCGGCGAAGACCCGGGTGTGGCGCTCCTGGAGCACGTGCGCCGCCTCGGAGATCTGGTCGAGCACCTCGTGCGGGCTGAGCCCGGCCGGAGAGGGCACGGCGAGTCCGGTCGCGATGCGCCGCTTGAGCCCGGCCACGCGCACCATGAAGAACTCGTCGAGGTTGGAGGCGAAGATGGACAGGAAGTTGACCCGCTCGAGCAGGAAGAGGTCGGGGTCCTCGGCGAGCTCGAGCACGCGGGCGTTGAACGCGAGCCAGCTCAGTTCGCGGTCGAGGAAGCGGTCCGGGCCGTGCTCGCCCTCGGGGGCCAGGCTCGGCTCGGCCTCCGGAATGTAGATCCGGTCCTCGGTGGCCCGGGCCGCGGGCACCTCGGAGGAGCCGAAGACGGGGGTGGGGCGGGCCGCCGTCGTGCCCGCTGCGGGCGACGGCGCGGCGGCGGGGCTGCTGCTCTGGGCGGCTTCAGTCATGGGTTCTCCCGGGAGCGCAAGGGGCGGTCTGGTGCTGTTCCAACCCTACTAGGGCAGGGCCTAGTGGGCCGGTGTGGCGCGCGCTTCCCCCTCGGCCGGGGAGGTGCTGTAGAGGATGTCCCGGTCCCACACCGTGAACCCGAGGCGCCGGTACATGGCCACGGCAGGGATGTTATCCGCGTCCGTGTAGAGCATGACGGTGGCGAGTCCCAGCCCGTGGAGGTAGTCGATGCCCTGGAGGGTCAGGACGCGCCCGAGGCCGCGGCCCTGTGCCTCGGGGACCACCCCGACCGCGTACACCTCGCCCAGCGCGCGGTGCTCGCCGTGGGCGGGGTGCACCTTGGTCCAGTGGAATCCGAGGATGCGGTCCTCGCCGTCCACCGCGAGGAAGAAGCCCTGCGGGTCGAACCACTCCTCGGCCATCCGCGCCTCCAGGTCGCTGCGCCGCAGCTGGCCCTGCTCGGGGTGGTGCGCGAAGGCCGCGCGGTTCGCCGCGAGCCAGGCGTCCTCGTCCCGGCCGGGCTCGAAGGCGCGGATCTGGACGCCTTCCGGCAGGGGCGGCGTCGACTCGTGCGGCCGGCGGACCAGGACCATCTTCCACAGTTCCCGCTCGGGGACGAACCCGTAGGCGGTGGCCAGCTCCGCGGCGGCCTCGTGGTTGCCGTGGGACCAGGCCTTGAGGCCGGCGAGCCCGGTGGCGCCGCGCAGCTCCTTGATGGCCTCCACGATCCGGACGCCCACGCCCTGATTGCGGTAGTTCGGGTGGACGGCCAGCTCGACCACGCCGATGCCGTCCGGGCCGAAGGCGATGCCGGCGATCCCCGCGAGGTCCTCGGGCGCCGAGGATCCCGAGGTGTCGTCCAAGGCGTGCACGGCGACGGTCAGGATTTCCTCCGACCGCGTCTCCGGCGACTTCATCAGCACGGTGGTCTGCTCCGAGAGGGAGGGGTTGCCGTCGGCGTCCTCCGCGGCTTCCAGCAGGGCCCGGGCCTCGGCCCACAGCGCCTGGGGAATGCGGCCCTCGACCACGGTGACTGGCCAATCCTGCGGGTATGCGCTGGTCATGGGAGCAAGGCTAGCGAACGGGCGGGTGAATCCGTACGGTTTGCCGGGCCCCGGGGCGTGCGGTAGAGTCGTCGTCTGCCGCCGGGAAGCCGGCGGGCAGGGGGGATCCACCAGTGGGGTGGCTTCGATACGTTCGACCCGTATGTCCTCCACCCTGACGAAGGCCCCGCACACCAGTGCGGGGCCTTCGCCGTGCCGGTGACCTGGGCGGGCGCCGGAGCGTCAGGCCTCGCTCAGCTCGTCCTCGGCCAGGCGGGTGAGGGTGAGCCGATAGCCGACGTTCCGCACGGTGCCGATGAGGCCCTCGTGGTCGGTGCCCAGCTTCGCCCGGAGCCGCCGCACATGCACGTCCACCGTCCGGGTCCCGCCGTAGTAGTCGTAGCCCCACACCTCGGTGAGGAGCTGCTGGCGGGTGAAGACCCGGCCGGGGTGCTGGGCGAGGTACTTGAGGAGCTCGAACTCCTTGAACGTCAGGTTGAGCGCCTCGCCGTTCACCTTGGCGGTGTAGCTCGCCTCATCGATCACGACGCCGGCCGCCCGGATCTCCGTCTCGGGCTCCTCCACCGCTGTGGCGCGGGAGGTGGCCAGGCGGATCCTGGCCTCGACCTCGGCGGGGCCGGCGGAGTCGAGCACGATGTCGTCGACGCTCCAAGCCGGGGAGACGGCAGCCATCCCGCCCTCGGTGAGGACGAGGATGAGCGGCGCGCTGAGGCCGGTGGCCCGGAGCAGCTGCGTCAGTGAACGGGAGCCCACGAGGTCCTTGCGCGCATCCAGGAAGATGACGTCCGAGGGGTCCGCGTCCAAGAGGGCCGTCGGCTCGGCCGGGAGGATGTGCACCCGGTGGTTGAGCAGCTCGAGGGCGGGGAGGATGTCGACTGACGAGCCGGTGGCGTTCGTCAGGAGCAGGATGTGCGACATGGTTCCTCCGTAAGGATCTGTCTGCACTGCGTCGGGCAGCGGCCTATCTCGCCGATGAGCCGATTATAGGGCGCGCGGTCGCAGCGCCCACTGAGCACGTGTCACATTCGCACCCGACGTGAGGCAGGATGGCAGGGTGACTAGCGCAGACCAGAGGGCGGCCCGATGAGGGCGTGGACCCGCTCCGTGGCGGGCGGTGCCGTCGCGATCGCCGGCATCGCGGTCGCCGTCGGCACGGGCCTCGGAGGCACCGCGGCACAGTTCGCAGGCGTCGCCGCCGTGTCGGTCGTCGTCGGCTTCGGCTGGCCCCACTTCCTGGGCATCCCGGCGAAGAAGACGAACGGCGCGGTCATCTCCCTGGCCGGTGTGGCCTCGGCCGCCGCGACGGCGTTCGTGCCCGGGCCGCAGTACCTCGCGTGGACACCTCTGGCGATCGCCGTGGGCGTCATGGCCGTGGTGGTGGTCCAGCTCCTCCGGGGGACGGGCCAGAGCCATCGCCTCGAGTCCGCGTTCGGGGCGAGCGCCGGGGTGCTGCTGTGCGGCCTGGGCGCGGGGTGGATCGCCACCGCCCGGCTCACCGGCGCCGGGTCGATGCTCCTCGTCGCGGCCATCAGCACCGTGGTCGCGCTGCTGCTGGGCATGATCCGCTGGCCGGACACCATCATCGCGCCGGCCACCGTGGTCTTCGCCGGCCTCGCCGCCCCCCTCGCCGGACTAGTCCTGACCGACGTCGCCGTCCTCCCGGCGACGATCGCGGGCGTGGTGATCGGCGCGGTGCTCGCGGCCTTCCGCGCCCTCAACAGCGCCCGCCCGGACCGCCTCGCCGCCGCAGGCTTCGTGGCGATGGGCCTCGCGCCGGCGTTCGCCGTGGGCGCGATCGCCTATTTCCTGGACCGGATGCTGGTGGTCTGAGCCGCCCGGGGGCCGCGGCCGCTGTGGCGCCTCTCACGCTCGGAGGCCCTCCGCGAGGCGCTACGATGGCAGCTATGAGCGTTGCTGCCTTCGAGATCTTCTTCCTCGTCCTCCTTGCCGTCGCGTCCGTCTCCATGGCCTGGTTCGCCGGGCTCGTCGTGTGGAAGCTGTTCAAGGGCCAGCGCTGAGCTAGAGCCCCCTCCGTCCGCGGACAAGGAGCCAGTACGTGCCCATTGAGATCCCGTCCGGCCTCACCCCCGAGCTTGTCCCGCTGTCGTGGCTCATCGGGGAGTGGGAGGGCCACGGCCGGCTCGGTGCGGGCGAGGGGGACGACGAGCACTTCGTCCAGCACGTCGAGTTCGCCCACAGCGGCTTCCCCTACCTGAAGTACACCGCCGAGAGCTGGCTCGCGGACGAGGACGGCAAGCGCATCCGGCCGCTCGCCACCGAGGCGGGGTACTGGCAGCTGGACCGTCCGGTCCAGGACGCCGACGGCGGCCCGGGGCTCAGGCCGCCGGACATCGTCCCGGCCTACACCTCCGCGGACGAGGTCGAGTCCCTGCGCAACAGCAGCGACGGCTTCGACATCACGGTGACGATCGTGCACCCCGGCAGCATCGCCGAGCTGTACTACGGCCAGATCCGAGGCCCCCAGATCCAGCTGAGCACCGACGCCGTGCTGCGGGGCGCCCATGCCCGGGACTACAAGGCGGCCACGCGCATCTTCGGGCTCGTCAACTCGGACCTGTTCTGGCGCTGGGATGTCGCCGCGGGCGGCGAGCCCCTCGCGCCGCACGCCTCCGCGATCCTCCACCGCGTCTCCCGGCCCGAATCCGGCCGCGCCCCCGCCGAGTAGCCGTCCCCTGCGGACAGCGGACTGCCGCGCCGGGAGTGAAATCGCCCCCGATCTCGTTGGAACGGATATGACCCAGGCTTCCCCCCTCATGGCACGACCCGGCGCGGTGGCCGCGCATGGCCCCGACGAGGGCGTCGCCGCCCACTACGGAGACCCGGTGCGGGAGCAGCGCGAGCTCGCCGGCGGCCGCGCGGCCGTGGACCTCTCCTACCGCGGCATCGTCACGGTGGCGGGCCCCGACCGGCTCTCCTGGCTGACCACCCTCTCCTCGCAGCAGGTCTCCGGCCTGCTGCCGGGCCAGTCCAGCGAGCTGCTCCTGCTCAGCGTCCAGGGCCGCATCGAGTACGATGCGCGCGTGCTGGACGACGGCGAGCGGGCGTGGCTCCTCGTCGAGGCCGACGAGGCACAGGGCCTCGCGGCGTGGCTCGAGTCCATGAAGTTCATGCTCCGCGTCGAGGTCGAGGATGTCTCGGCGCGCTGGGGCGTGCTGGGCGCGACGCGCCGCCTCGAGCTGCTCGCGCCGTTCGCCCCCGGCGGGCGCGGCCTGACGTGGGAGGACCCATGGCCGCACATCGCGGCCGGCGGCTTCAGCTACACCACGGTCGACGAGGCTCACCACCCCGGGCTCGAGCGGCCCTGGTTCGAGCACGTGGTGGAGCGCGCGCGCCTCGCCGAGGCGGCCGCCGCGCTCGAGTCGGACGGCGTGGGGCTCGCCGGCACCATGGCCTCCGAGGCGCTGCGGATTGCCGCCTGGCGTCCGCGCTGGGGCCTCGAGACCGACGAGCGGACCATCCCGCACGAGCTCGACCTCCTCCGGACCGCCGTGCACCTCGCGAAGGGCTGCTACAAGGGCCAGGAGACGGTGGCCCGCGTGCACAACCTCGGGCACCCGCCGCGCCGGCTCACCCTCCTGCAGCTCGACGGGTCCGCGCACACCCTCCCCGCGCCCGGCAGTGCCGTCTTCCCGGCGGGCTCGGACGCCGGGGCGCGGCCGGTGGGCACCGTGACCTCGGCGGCGCTCCACCACGAGATGGGCCCGATAGCGCTTGCCGTGCTCAAGCGCTCCGTGGACCCCGGCGCCACCCTCGTGGTGCGCGGTGAGGCCGACGGCGAGGAGTACGCGGCCGCCCAGGAAGTCATCGTCGCCCCCGACGCCGGCCAGGTCGTCGGCAGGCCCACCGGACTGCTCAGGAGGAACGCATGAGCGAGGACGCGCAGATCCCGGAGGACGTCGTCGCCCTCGCCGGGAAGCTCTTCGACGCCGCCCGCGCCGGGGACGCCCCGGTGCTTCGGGCCTACCTCGAGGCCGGCGCCCCGGCGACCCTCGTGAACCACGCGGGGGACACGCTCGTCATGCTCGCCGCCTACCACGGCCACGCCGAGACGGTCCGCCTCCTGGGCTCGCACGGGGCGGACGTCGGGGCGGCCAACGACCGCGGCCAGACCCCCCTCGCGGGCGCCGTGTTCAAGGGATACGCCGACGTGGTGGACGCCCTCCTCGACCTCGGCGCGGACCCCGACGCGGGCAGCCCCACCGCCCGGCAGGCGGCCCACATGTTCGGCCGGACGGACCTCATCGACAGGTTCGGCACCGCCGGCTGATTCCGGCGAGGTTGCCCCGTGGGAGCGCGGGGTCGCCCCGCTGCATGGGGAGTTCTCCCCGCGCCCTCGGCGGCGCGGGCGGGCCTTTGGTAACCTCGGGGTGCCGCCTGCCCTCTCGGGGAGGGCTGCGGCATCTGAACCGCAGGGGACCGGGCCGCCGATGATGCTGCCCGCGGGTGCGGCGATTCGACGGGAGAAGGCCAGTGCGACGAGCCGGGGGGCTGCGCCATCGGGCGACAAGGCTCGTTGTATCCACATCGATGGCCGTGGCCGCGGCCCTGCTCGCCGCCGCGGCGATCCTGTATCCGGGGTTCACTTCGGTGTCCGCCGACCTGAACGACGGCGGAGTCTGGGTGACCAACGGCTCCGTGAACATGGTGGGCCACCTCAACTTCTCCTCGAAGGTCCTCGACGGCGGTGTGTCCGCCCGCTCGGGCAGCTTCGACGTCGTCCAGCAGGGCCGCTCGGTCGCCGTCCAGGACAAGGGAGTCGCGACGCTGAGCCCCGTCGACGTCGCCGAGGTGCGCCTGGCCGGCGACCTCCCGTTCGCCGGCACGGGCAGCTCCGCGTTCGGCACGACGACGGCCGCCCTCGCCGATCCCGGCACCGGCCGGGTCTGGGCCCTCCCGCTCGACCGGCTCAGCGGCTTCACCCCCCAGAACACCGAGCCGACGGTCCAGGACCTTCCGGGCGCCGTGGCCACCGTGTCCGCCCAGAACGAGGTGATCGCGGTCTCGGCGGCGCGCACTGAGATCGTCCGCGTGCCGGAGAACGGCGATCCCACCTTCACCAAGCTCGACGGGCTCGCCACCTCCGCGAAGGTGCAGGTGGCCGCGGTGGGCGGAGACGTCGTCGTGCTCGACACCGGTGCGGGCACCCTGTTCCTCCCCAACGGCCAGCGCGTCACCCGCGACGACTTCCGCAACGCCCAGCTGCAGGACACCGGCCCCGCCGCCGACGCGGTCGCGGTGAGCACCGCGAAGGCCCTCGTCACCGTCCCGCTCGGCGGCGGCGACCCGCGGGTGCTGGAGGCAGCCGGGGGCCGCCCGGGGCTCCCCGCGCGCCCCGTCCAGCAGGGCGGCTGCATCCACTCCGCCTGGGCCGGGACCGGCATCTACCTGCGCCAGTGCGGCGGCGGCCAGCCGGATATCAGGGACATCCCCTCGGCACGCCCCGACTCCGAGCTCGTGTTCCGGACCAACCGGGACCTCGTGGTCCTGAACGACGTCCACGGCGGCAACGTCTGGCTCGTCACCGAGCAGATGCAGCTCGTCAACAACTGGCAGGAGATCGTCCCCCAGAAGACCGTCAAGAACGGCGACAAGGAGGACTCCGCCGAGATCATGCTCCAGAAGGAGCTGCCCAAGCGGGACGAGGAGAACAAGCCGCCCACCGCCATGCCGGACGACTTCGGCGTGCGGCCCGGCCGGACCGTGATCCTCCCCGTGCTCCTCAACGACTCCGATCCGGACGGCGACGTCCTCACCGTGCGGCCCACGGGTCAGGCCGCCCGCATCGGCGCGGTCCAGCCGATCTTCAACGGCGCGGCCCTGCAGATCGTCGTCGCCGCCGACGCGAAGGGCAACGACGCCTTCGAGTACGAGGTCTCCGACGGCCGCGGCGGCACCGCCACGGCCAAGGTCACGCTCTCGGTCCGGGACAACGCGACGAACACGCCACCGCGGCAGATGCGGGCGAACACGATCGCGGTCGAGCAGGGCACCTCGGTCTCGCAGAACATCCTGGGTGACTTCGTGGATCCCGACGGCGACGAGATGTTCCTCGCGGGCGCCACCACGTCCGGCACCGGCGACTCGGTGCGCTTCCAGCCCGACGGGACCATCACCTTCACCGACGGCGGCACCTCGCTCGGCAAGAAGGAGATCACCCTCAAGGTCTCCGACGGGCGCGACGTCACGGAGGCGACGATCACGGCGGACGTCCGGTCGCGCGGCTCCCTGCCGCCGCAGACCACCCCGGACCATGTCCGCACGGGCGTGGACGAGCCCATCGTCGTCTCGCCGCTCGCCAACGACATCGACCCGTCGGGGACCGGCCTCCGCCTGCTCAAGGTCGAGCCCGTCCCGGGACTCGACGTCGTCATGAACTCCGAGGACGGGACGTTCTCCGCGAAGGCCGCCGAGCCGAAGGTGTACTACGCGGTGTACCTCGCCTCGAACGGGTCGGCCACCGCCCAGGGGCTCGTCCGGATCGATGTCGAGGCGAAGTCGGCCGACGACGGCGCGCCCGTCGCCGTGCGCGACGTCGCCCTCCTCCCGTCCGGCGGCAACGTCCTCGTGGACCCGCTCGCGAACGACACCGATCCGGGCGGCGGCGTGCTCGTGGTGCAGTCGATCTCGCTGCCGCAGGACGCGCCGGTCACCGTCTCGGTCATCGACCACGCGATCCTGCGGATCACGGACACGCGGGGGCTCAAGGAACCGCTCTCCTTCGGCTACGTGGTCTCCAACGGTGACAAGACGGCCAGCTCGACTGTCACCGTGACACCGGTGCCGCCGCCTGCCAAGCTTGACCCGCCGGTCGCGAAGCCGGACTCGGTGGTGGTCCGGGCAGGCGACACCGTGACGATCCCCGTGCTCGCCAACGACTCGCACCCCAACGGGGCGCCCATCACGCTCGACCCCAAGCTCGTCGAGGTCCCGGACCCGGCCTCGGGCCACCTCTTCGTCGACCAGGACAAGCTGCGCTTCTCGGCCGGGCCGAACCCCGGGACCGTGTACGGCATCTACCAGGTCGTCGACCCTGCCGGGCAGAAGGACTCCGCGAAGGTCACCATCACCATCCGGCCGGCGGACCCGGCCCAGAACGGCATGCCCGTCCCCAAGAACCTCACTGCCCGCGTGCTCGCCGGCCATGCCGCGAAGGTCGCCGTCCCGCTCGACGGCGTCGATCCGGACGGCGATTCCGTGACCATCACCGGCATCGAGAAGCCACCGGCCCTGGGCACGGCGATCGTCAAGGACGGGTACATCGAGTACACGGCGGCCAATGACGCCAGTGGCAAGGACACCTTCACCTACGTGGTCGAGGACCGGTATGGCGGCCGCGGGGTCGCGACCGTCCTCGTCGGCGTCGCCGCCGTCCCGAACACCAACCAGAAGCCCATCCCGGGCGACGACAAGGTCTCCGTGCGTCCCGGGCGCCCGGTCTCCGTCGACGCGCTCGCGAACGACACCGACCCCGACGGCGACACCGTGCGGCTCGTCGCCGACGGATTCGAGCTCCCGCAGGGGACCACGGCGAGGGTGGACGAGGGACGCGTCGTCGTCACGCCGCCATCGGCCCCCGGTACCGTCACCGCCCGCTACACGGTCGACGACGGCCGCGGCGGCCGGGCCGTCGGCAACATCATCGTCACGGTGGATCCGAACGCCCCGCTCAAGGCCCCGATCGCCCGCGACGACCGGGTCAACCCCATGGACGTGGCCGGCAAGAAGACCTTCGCCGTGGACGTCCTCAAGAACGACGAGGATCCCGACGGCGTCGCGAGCGACCTCAAGGTGGCCATTCCGCCGAGCGCCGCGGCTCCGGGCACCACCGTGGACGGCGGGAGGGTCAACGTCGCGCTGACCGAGGCTCCCCAGGCCATCCCCTACAGCGTCACCGACATGGACGGCCTGCAGGCCACCGCGATCATCTGGGTGCCGGGCCTGCGCGACCAGCGGCCGGTGCTCAAGACCCTCGATCCCGCGCACGCCAAGGCCGGGCAGCCGCTCGAGCTCAAGCTCGCCGACTACGTCACTGTGCGTCCGGGCAGGAGCCCGCGGATCACGGGGGAGAGCGCCGTCTCCGCGGTCGCCGCCGACGGTTCCGGCCTCGTCAAGGACGCCGGCACCCTCCGCTACACCCCGCGGAAGGACTACGGAGGCCGTGCCTCCATCACGTTCGAGGTCACGGACGGCACCGGCCCGGACGACTCCGACGGGCTCAAGAGCATCCTGACCATCCCGATCGACGTCGAGCCGACCGCGGACAAGCCCAACACCGCGCCAACCTTCGCCACCAGCATCCTCGAGGCGGCCCAGGGCGAGGACGCCGGGCAGCTTGACCTCCGCGCAGCCACGACCGACCCGGACCCGGGCGACATCGACCGCGCCACCTATAAGATCACGGGGGCGGCGCCCGAAGGCGTGGACGTTTCCCTCGATGGCTCGGTGCTCAAGGCCAAGGTCACCTCCGCCCAGCGCGGCACCTCCGGGAGGGTCGGCATCCAGGTCGACGACGGCCGCGGCGGGAAGGCCGACGGCACCGTCGAGGTGCGGGTAGTACGCTCGACCCGGCCGCTCGCCGTCGCCAATCCCGACGCGGTACCCGACGCCCAGGCGGGCAAGCCCGTCGACATCCCTGTCCTGGCCAATGACGCCAACCCGTTCCCCGGCAAGCCGCTCACAGTGGTCCGCGCGGGCGTCGGCAGCGGCGGCGGCGATGCCCGAGTCGAAGGCGACCACGTCGTCGTGACCCCCGCAGCGGGATTCCACGGCCAGCTGACGGGCACCTACCGTGTCGGCGACGCGACCGCGGACACCGAGCGCGAGGTCGAGGGCACGTTCACCGTGACGGTCCGCGACAAGCCGGACGCGCCGAGCGCCCCTGTCGTCGACGGCATGTCGAGCCGACAGGTGGTGCTGCACTGGACCCCGCCGTCGAACAACGGCGCAGAGATAAGTGCATACCGGGTCAACTACGCGGGCGGCAGCCAGGCCTGCCCAACGACCACCTGCACCGTCACTGGGCTCACCAACGGCACCAACTACACCTTCACTGTCGTCGCGACGAACGCCGTCGGCGACTCCGCACCGAGCCCCGCCTCGGCCCCCATCACTCCCGACGCGAAGCCGTCCCAGCCCGGGCCTCCCGTGCTGTCCCGCGGCGACAAGAGCATCTCGATGACCTGGACCGCGCCCGCCAACGAGGGCACCCCGATCCAGAGCTACACGATCGAGCTCTCCTCCGAAGAGGGCGTCCGGCGCCGCACGGTCGGAGCGGTCACCCAGCTGAGCTGGACCGGCCTCACCAACGGCGTCGAGTACCGCGCGCGGATCCAGGCCAAGAACGGCGCCAAGGACCCGTCCGACTGGTCCTCGCTCTCGCCTGCCGCCAAGCCGGCAGGCGCCCCGCTCGCACCCGCGGCACCCACGGCGACCCGCTCGACGTCGGCCGTCAACGGCGGCGTCGTCGACGTGGCGTGGGCCTCGGAACCCCTCAAGAACAACGGAGAGCCGGTGACGTCCTACGACGTGCTCGTCTACCGCGGCGGATCCGTCGCGAAGACGGTGACCGGAGTGACTGGAACGCGCCAGCAGGTCACGGGCCTCGACAACTCCTCGACCTACACGTTCGCGCTCGTGGCCCACAACAATGTGGGCGCCTCGCCGCAGGGTACCCGCAGCAACCCGGTGACGCCGTACGGGCGTCCGGGCGCGGTCACCAACCTGAGTGCGACGCCGGCGAACACCACGGGCAGTGGCAACCAGGTCCAGCTCGCCTTCAGTCCCGCCGCATCCAACGGTGATCCGATCTCCGGCTACCAGTACTCGATCGACGGAGGTAGCAGCTGGAGCGGGCTGGCCTCGAACAAGATCGTCGGTGGCCTGCAGAATGGCACGGGCTACTCGTTCCTGGTGCGCGCGGTGAACTCCGCCGGGCCCGGGCCCAACAGCAACGCTGCATCCGCCAACCCGTACGGCCAGCCGAAGACCCCGGTGGCCAACGCCGCGACCAACGGCATCCACGTGGACATGACCTGGAACACCGGCGGGTACAACAACGGCCGGCCCAGCACCGTCACCGTGACGATCGACGGCGGCGCCGCGGCCAACGACGGCGCCGCCACCGTGGGCAACGGGCCCGATGAGGCGCACTCGATCACCGTCAAGGCCTGCGTTCAGGGCGAGCCGACGAACTGCTCGAGCACGTCCGACTCCGCGCGCACTGCCTCGCCCAGCGCGACCCTGGCCCAGGGCCCGCGCGCGAATGATCCGCAGTGCGCGTCGAGTGCGTGCTACTACTTCGACATCACAGCACGGAATTTCCATCCGAATTCCAGCGTGTTCGTCCAGTGCTGGAACGACAGCGGCGGTGCTCATGTCTTCGCGTCCTACCACGCGACGACGGATGGGAACGGGTACTTCCGCCACAACAGCAACTGTTTCCTCGGACATGCCAACGACGTAAACCCCAACAATAAGTGGAGCAAGGGCTGGGCGACCCTCGACGACGGCAGAGGCGGAACAGCCAGGACCAACGACGCCACCTGGTAGGAGTGACGCTCGCCGCAGGTACACGTCCGCCGAGGTCGCCCCGCGGACAAAGTCAGTCGTGCGGGAGTGAGACTGCCGCGTACCGGCCCTGCGCCTGGATCCCGAGGGAGTCCGCCAGGCGCAGGCCGGCGAGCGCGTGGGACGGGACGGCGGCCTGCACGATGAGGCCGTCCGCCAGTGCCTCGTGCGCCGCCACGGAGGCGGCCAGCCGCCCCAGGCCGCGGCCCCGCAGCGAGGGGGCGACGAGCACCCCGAGGTCGGCGAGCAGGCCGTCCTGCACCGAGTACGCAGCGCAGGCGCCGGGCCCCTCCGGGAGCATGATCGTGAACCGGTGGTCGCGGTCGGTGAGGCCAGCGGACGTGACATCGTCGGGCGGGCAGCGCATCTCGAGCTCGATCGCCTCGGGCGCCCCACGCGAGACCTGCGGCTCCGCGTCCGGCTGCTCGAGCGGCAGATCGTCGGCGAAGCCGAGCACCGCGGTGCGCAGCCCGTGGGCGCGCGGGCCGGCAGCCCGCAGCAGCGCGCCACCCTCGAGGAGGTCCTCGGCGTCGAGCTCGGCCGCCGCGTCCACGAGCCCGGTGGGCCCGACCAGGGCGAGCTGGCCGAAGAGGACGAGGGCGACCAGCTCGGGAGCGCCGTCGTGGCACCCGAGGAGGGTCCCGCCGTCGTCGGCGAAGCTCAGGTCGGGGAGGCCGAGCCGGCGCGCCCAGGCCAGCCGGACGATGCCCCGGCTGCCGGCGTAGAACGTCTGAGACACCACAGTGCGCCCGCCCGTCAGCCGAACAGGACGGCGGCCTCGTCGTAGCGGTGCTGCGGCACGACCTTGAGCCGGCCCAGGGCCTCCTCGAAGCCCACGTGGGCGATCTCGGTGCCGTGCAGCGAGACCATGGTGCCCCAGCGGCCCTCCACGACGGAGTCGATGGCGGCCATGCCGAGGCGGGTGGCGAGGACGCGGTCGAACGCGGTGGGGACGCCGCCGCGCTGGATGTGGCCGAGGATCGTGGCACGGGTCTCGATGCCGGTGCGCGCCTCGATCTCCGGCGCGAGCTGCTCGGCGATGCCGCCCAGGCGCGGGCGGCCGAACGTGTCGAGGCCGCGCTCCGAGTGCGGGGCGTCCATGCCCTCGAGCACGAAGCCCTCGGCGACGACCACGAGCGGCGCCCGGCCGCGGTCGCGGGCGAGCTTCACCCACGTGGCGACCTGGTCCATGGTGACCTTGTGCTCGGGGATGAGGATCGCATGGGCGCCGGAGGCCATCCCGGAGTGCAGGGCGATCCAGCCGACGTGGCGTCCCATGACCTCGGCGATCATGCAGCGGTGGTGGGACTCGCCGGTGGTGCGGAGGCGGTCGATCGCCTCGGTGGCGATCTCCACGGCGGTGTCGAAGCCGAAGGTGTAGTCCGTGGCGTCGAGGTCGTTGTCGACGGTCTTGGGCACGCCGACGATCTTCAGGCCCGCGTCCGTGAGGCGCCGCGCGGCCGCGAGGGTGCCCTCGCCGCCGATCGCGATGATGGCGTCGATCCCGAGACGCTCCATGTGGGCCTTGATGACCTCGGGGCCGCCGTTGTTCTCGAACGGGTTGGTGCGCGAGGTGCCGAGGATCGTGCCGCCCTGCTTGGCGATGCCGCGGACCGAGGTGCGCGGCAGGTCGATGACGTCGCCCTCGACCACCCCGCGCCAGCCGTCCCTGTAGCCCACGAACTCCTGGCCGTGCACGGCGATGCCCTTGAGCACCGCCCCGCGGATGACGGCGTTGAGGCCGGGGCAGTCGCCGCCGGAGGTGAGGATGCCGATCTTCATGCAGGGGGCCTTCCCGTCGGGTGCGGCCGGGCCATGGGGCGGCGGGCCGTCGGTGGTGTGCTTGAGGCGCCCCGTTGAGCCCACGCCGATTGTAGCCGCGGCCTGTTGGTGATGCACGCCACAGAAGGCGGCGGCCGCTCCGTGACGGAGCGGCCGCCGCTGCGGGCCGGTTCACGCGGTCGGTTCACGCGGTCATGTCACGCAGCGGGGCCTCCCGTACCCGGTCCCACGGGCCCGCCGCTGTGGCCGCCCGGGCCGACGCCCTTGGGCCGGAGCCACTCCTCGAGGATGATCCTGCCCCCCTGGTCGGGGATCACGATCCACGCCGCGAGGTAGACGAGCACCGCAGGCCCGGGGAGGAGGCAGAGGATCACGAAGACGATCCGCACGAAGGCGGGGTCCACGTTGAGCCTGTCGGCGATGCCGCCGAGCACGCCGCCGACGATGCGCCGCGGGCCGCGCCTGAGGCCCATCGAGCGGAGTGAGTCGAAGAACTTGTCCATGGTCTCTCCCTGGGGTGGTGTGAAGGGTTGATGTGATGCTGCTCGGTCTTCAGTGGTGCAGGTGGTCGTCATGCGGTCTGATGGTCCTCAGTCTGTCGGTCCCTGGCCCTCGCCGCGAGGGCCGAGGGTCCCATACGGGCTCGGGCGGGGTCCGGGCGCCGGCTGAGAGGTGCCCGCGTCGGACGAGGTGCCCGCCGCGTCGTCGTCCGGGAGCGCCCGGCGCCGCCGGGCGGCGAGCACGCCGCCGACCACGAGGCCGAGCCCGGCGAGGAGCAGGACGCCCGCCGCCGCGTACCCGGGATCGATGGTCAGCCAGCCGAGGCGGTTGGCGAACATGAGCGCTCCCATGACGATCACCACTGCTCCCCACACGATGGTTCCGACGGCCGGGCCGGAGGCTTCGGGCCGGCTCTGCTGCTGGGTGCTCATGTCAGTGCTCCTCGTTGATGGTGACCGAGCTGAGGGTCGCGTCGAGTTCGACGACGAGCGCGGGCCCGGTCGTGCCGGAGTTGTACGTGGTGGTGTCGTGCCGGCTGATGCCGGTGAAGCTCTGGCCGTTGGCGGTGACGTCCGCGAGCGTCGTGGACGTGCGCACCTCGACGGGGACGTCCTTGGGGACGGTGATCGTCAGGTCGCTCATCGTCGCCTTGACGGGGACCACGGCCTGCGACGCGAGCGGGCGCGGGCTGTCGAGGGCGGAGAGGTCCAGGCTGCCCCTCGACATGGCGATGTCGTAGCCCTTCTCGGCCTCCTGGACGCTCGTGGGGGAGGAGGCGATCTGGCGGGAGTGCACGCTCGCCAGCCGGTCGGCCCCCTGCGAGACGGCGCTGCCCACGAGGGCGACGATGGCGAACACGGTCAGGATCCCGGCCCGGCGCCCGCGGAGGCCGGAGACGAGGATGCCGAGGCCGAGGACCACTACGACCACCGTCCAGACCGCCCCCGCCGAGAGCGGCAGCACGCCCGTGGCGATGAGGGCGCCGAGGGTGCCGGCGGCGAGCGCCGCCGCGCCGAGCACCACGAGCACGTACGGGGCGGAGGGACGGGGGCGCCGCGGCGGGCGCGCCACGGTCCGTACCGGGACATAGGGGCCGCCGTAGTGGAGGGCGCCGTAGTGGGGGCCACCGTAGGACGCGGCGCCGTAGTACGGCGGGGCGGGCTGCGCCGGGCCCGCCTGCGGTGCCCCGTAGTAGGGCACACCGTCGGCGGCGGGGGCAGCCGGGCCGTGCGCCGCGCCGGCGGGGAAGCCGCCGGAGGGGTGGGCGTCGCCGTACGACGGCGGGGTCCCCGGCTTGGTGTAGGCGGCGTCGCCGGCGCCGGGCACGCCTGCAGCGAAGGGGACGTCCTGGCCGGCTTCGGCCGGCTGTGGCGACGGCGACGGCGACGGCGTGGGCGGCGTCGCCGGCGGAACCGTCGCGCCGGGGCCGTGCGCCTCAGCCTCCCGGTATGCGGTGCGCCGCCGGCTCCCGCGCATGACGCTGAAGATCGCGAAGCCCACCAGGGCGATCCAGAACAGGCCCCAGAAGGCTCCGCCGATCCCGCGGTCGCCGAACCAGAACCCCGCGCGGGCACCGCCGAGGCCGATGACCGTGACGATGATGCCGCCGGTCATGCCCGCCGTCCAGCGGCCGTGCGCGGCCTCCTGGGCGTGGATGCGGCCGTCGGGCTCGGGCAGGAGGAGCCAGAGGATGCCGTAGGCGAGGACGCCGACGCCGAGGAAGATCGCGGCGACGATGAAGAGGCCGCGGACCAGGATGGGGTCGACGCCCCAGCGGTGGGCCAGGCCGCTCGCGACCCCGCCCATCCAGCGGTCGCTGCCGCGGACGATCCCGAGGCCGCGGATCCAGCCGAAGAAGTCGCCCCCGCGCGGCGGGAGCGGACGGGGTGCAGGGCCCTGGCCGCCCGTGGTGGGGCGCGCTTCGGGGCCGGGCTGCGGAAGGGGGTCCGGCTGCTCGCCGGGGGACTGTTCGGTGCTCATGCCTCCATCCTTCCGCCGGGCCCCGCGCGCACCCATGGGGGGAGACCCTGAACGGACCCTGAACGGACCCCGGGAACGTGGCCGCGGGCACCCTGAGGGCAGGCAACAGTGCTTGGATGGAACCATGAACGCCGTGCCCGTCCGCCCTCCCCTCGTGCGGGGAGACGACCGCCTCATTGCAGGGGTCTGCTCAGGGCTCGCGCGGCACCTCGGGATGCGCACCGACGTGGTGCGCTGGATCATGGCCGGCGCCGCGTTCCTCGGCGGGGCCGGGATCGTCCTCTACGGCTGGCTGTGGGTCATGGTGCCGACGGCGGCCGAGGCGGAGCGCCGTGCCGCCCGCCGGCCCGCGTCGCCCATCGCGCCTGCGGTGTCCGAGCCGGTCATCGCCCTGGCCGCGCCCAGGCCCGCCCCGCACGTGCCGCGGTACGCGCGCGAGGTGCTGCTCGGCGTCGTCCTCCTCCTCGGTGCGGTGGCGCTGGGCGGGTCCCTCATCGGGGTGCAGGTGCCGCTGGACACGATCGTGCCGGTGGCCGCCATCCTCGGCGGGGCGGCGCTGGCGTGGATGCAGCTGGACGAGGCACGGCGCGAGCGGCTCGTCCGCGGTGCCGGGGGCGAGCGCTGGACGGGCTGGCTGCGCCTCGGGGCCGGGATCGCGCTCGTCGTGGCCGGCGTGACCCTGGCGGTGTCGGGGAGCCAGTGGAACGTCCTGGGGATGGCACTGCTGGCCTCCTTCGCGGTGCTCGCCGGGGTCGCCCTCGTGCTGCTGCCCTGGGGCGTGAAGTTCTGGCGCGAGCTGGGCGCGGAGCGGGCAGCGCGCGTGCGGGAGGAGGAGCGTGCGGAGATCGCCGCCCACCTGCACGACTCGGTCCTGCAGACTCTGGCCCTCATCCAGCGCCGCGCCGGCAGCGAGGCGGACGTGACCCGGCTCGCCCGAGCCCAGGAGCGCGAGCTGCGCGAGTGGCTCTACCGGGATGCCCGCTCCGGCGAGGGCACCTTCGCGGACCGGATCGCCGCGCTCGCAGGCGAGGTCGAGGACCTGCATGGGGTCCCCATCGACGTGGTCACGGTCGGCGAGCCCGAGGCCACCCAGACCGGCGGCACGTCCGCCCGGGACCGCCAGGATGCCCTCCTCCAGGCCGCCCGCGAGGCCATGCTCAATGCGGTCCGCCACGGCGCGGGCCCCGTCTCGGTCTACGCGGAGACGGGCAAGGACGCCACGGAGGTCTTCGTGAAGGACCGGGGTGACGGCTTCGACCCCGAAGCCGTGCCCGAGGACAGGCTGGGTGTGCGCGAGTCCATCGTCGGGCGCATGCGCCGGCACGGGGGCGAGGCGACGATCGTGAGCGGGCCGGACGGCACGGAGGTGCGGCTGCGGCTGCCCAGGACGGAGGAGACATGAGCACCGAACCGGGGCAGGAGCCCGTGGACGTCGTCATCGTGGACGACCACACCATCTTCCGCTCGGGCCTGAAGGCCGACCTCGACGAGCGCGTGCGCGTCGTCGGCGAGGCGGGGACCGTCGAAGGCGCGGTCGAGGCGATCGAGGAGCTCCGTCCGCGCGTCGTCCTGCTCGATGTGCACCTCCCGGGCGGCCTCGGCGGGGGAGGGCGCGAGGTGCTCACGCGCTGCGCGCCGCTCCTGCAGACCGTGCGCTTCCTCGCGCTGAGCGTCTCGGACGCGGCCGAGGATGTCGTCTCCGTGATCCGCGCGGGCGCCCGGGGCTACGTCACCAAGACCGCCTCGGGCCGCGAGATCACCGACGCGGTGCTGCGCGTCGCGGAGGGCGACGCCGTCTTCTCGCCCCGACTCGCCGGCTTCGTCCTGGACGCGTTCGGCACCCAGTCCGTAGCCGACGACGAGCTCGACAAGCTCTCCGCCCGCGAGCTCGACGTCATGCGGCTGATCGCCCGCGGCTACTCCTACAAGGAGACCGCGAAGGAACTGTTCATCTCGGTCAAGACGGTCGAGACCCACGTCTCGGCCGTGCTCCGCAAGCTCCAGCTGACCAATCGGCACGAGCTCTCCCGCTGGGCCGCCGACCGCCGCATCTGGTAGCCCCGCCCCAGACGGGCGACGGCGAAGGTTCGCCTCCCGCGGGAGGCGAGCCTTCGCCGTCGTGCGCTGCAGGAGCCCGGGCGCCCTACTTCGCGGTCGCGAGGAGCTCCTGGATGCGGCCCACGCCCTCGGCGAGGTCGTCGTCGCCGAGCGCGTAGGAGAGGCGCACGAACCCGCTCGGGCCGAAGGCCTCGCCGGGGACGATCGCCACCTCGACCTTGTCGAGGATGAGGGCCGCGAGCTCGGCCGAGGTGGCGGGGCGGATCCCGGCGATCTCCTTGCCGAGGATCCCGCGCACGTCCGGGTAGACGTAGAAGGCGCCCTTCGGCGTCGGGCAGTTCACGCCCTCGATCGCGGAGAGCATGCCCACCATCGTCTTGCGCCGGCGGTCGAACGCGACCTTCATCTCCTCGACGGCGTCGAGCGGGCCCGACACGGCCGCGAGGGCCGCCATCTGCGAGACGTTGGCCACGTTGCTCGTCGCGTGCGACTGGAGGTTCGTGGCCGCCTTGATGACGTCGGCCGGGCCGATCATCCAGCCCACGCGCCAGCCGGTCATCGCGTAGGTCTTGGCGACGCCGTTGAGGATCACGACCTTGTCCCCGAGCTCCGGGGCCGCGGTCGCGATCGAGGTGAACGGCACGCCGTCGTAGGTGAGGTGCTCGTAGATCTCGTCGGTGACCACCCACAGGCCCTTCGACGCGGCCCACTGGCCGATCTCCTTGACCTGCTCGGGGGAGTACACGGCGCCGGTGGGGTTGGACGGCGAGACGAACAGCAGGATCTTGGTGCGCTCGGTGAGCGCAGCCTCCAGCTGGTCCACCGTGACGAGGTAGCCCTGCTCGGGCCCGGCGAAGACCTCGACCGGGACGCCGCCGGCGAGGCGGATGGCCTCCGGGTAGGTGGTCCAGTACGGGGTCGGGAGCAGCACCTCGTCGCCCGGGTCGAGCAGCGTGGCGAAGGTGTTGTAGACCGCCTGCTTGCCGCCGTTGGTGACCAGCACCTGGGACGCCTCGGCCTCATAGCCGGAGTCCCGCCTGGTCTTCGCGGCGATGGCGGACTTGAGCTCCGGCAGGCCGCCGGCGGGGGAGTACCGGTGGAACCGCGGTTGGCGGGCGGCCTCGATGGCGGCGTCCACGATGTACTGCGGGGTCGGGAAGTCCGGCTCGCCGGCGCCGAACCCGATCACCGGGCGTCCGGCGGCCTTGAGGGCCTTCGCCTTCGCGTCGACGGCCAGGGTGGCGGATTCTGCGATGGATCCGATGCGCTGGGAGACGCGGGCGGAGGTCATGGGGCATTCCTTCTTCTCGGCGGGCTGGTGCTACCTACTCTAGGCGCTAGGGCCCGTGCGGGACCGGGCGCCCGCGTCCCGGTTCGACGCCGGCTGCGATTGTGCGTAGACTTGATCCTCGGCGCCGGAAACGGTGCGTGGTCTCCTCTGCCGGGACGCTGCTGGGCGCGGCCCCGCGGGATCCTTGGTAAGGTAGTCCACGGCGATTCCGCCGTCAGGTGGATTCCACCGAAGGGCAGTGGCGCAATTGGTAGCGCAGCGGTCTCCAAAACCGCAGGTTGCAGGTTCGAGTCCTGTCTGCCCTGCGCAGGAACGCAGCCCGGCTCCGTCCGGGCTGTTCCAGCACCCACAGAACGGATCCGGCGGGGAAGTCCTGCGGGCAGAGCGAGTGAGCGAGGAATCGGTTGACCGAAACAGCTTCAAGCAGTTCGGGCCGCCCCAAGCAGGCCAGGAAGCTTGGCTTCTTCGGCCGGATCGCGCTCTTCGTCCGGCAGGTGATCGGTGAGCTCCGCAAGGTCGTCACGCCGACACGTCAGGAGCTGGTGAACTACACGCTCGTGGTGCTGGGGTTCGTCATAGTGATGATGGTGGTCGTGTTCGTCCTCGACTTCCTCTTCGGGACCGGCGTCGGCTGGGTCTTCGGCGGGACGTCCACCACCAACTAGGCCTGGGTCCGCAGACCGCTGGCCCGGATCCGGGAGACCGGGACGGGGCAGGGTGTGCGGATGAGCCATTTAAGTCGCAACGAGTAAGTCGCACGAGGAAAGCAGGAGACTAAGTGTCTGAGCACGAGCTCGAGGATCGCGGGACCGAGCACGAGGAGTCGGCCTTCGAGCCGGCCTTCTCCGACGCCGCTGCGCCCGTTGCCCCTGCCGCTTCCCCCGACGAGGCCGGCGACGACGAGGCCCTCTCCGAGACGGCCGAGGCCGAGGAGGCTCCCGCTGAGGAGGCCGAGGCCGAGGAGGCTCCGGCTGAGGACGCCGAGGAGGCTTCCGCTGAGGAGGCCGAGGCTGAGGAGGCCGCCCCTGCCGGGGAGGCCGCGCACGACGACGCCGCCGCCTCGGGCGAGGACGTCGCCGAGGGCGAGGAGGCCGCCGAGGAGATCGACCCGGCCGAGGCCGCCGCAAAGGCCGCCGAGGACTTCCGCGCCAAGCTGCGCCGCCAGCCGGGCGACTGGTACGTCATCCACTCCTACGCGGGCTACGAGAACCGCGTGAAGTCGAACCTCGAGACCCGCATCCAGACGCTGGACATGGAAGACTACATCTTCGAGATCCAGGTCCCGATGGAGGAAGTCGTCGAGATCAAGAACGCCCAGCGCAAGATCGTGAACCGGGTCCGCATCCCGGGCTACGTGCTGGTGCGCATGGACCTCACCGACGCCTCGTGGGGCGCCGTCCGCCACACCCCGGGCGTCACCGGCTTCGTGGGGAACGCCCACAACCCGGTCCCGCTGACCCTCGACGAGGTCTTCTCGATGCTCGCCCCGGTGTTCGAGCAGGAGCAGGCCGCCGAGGCGAAGGCCGCGGGCAAGGCGGGCCAGAAGGCCCAGGCCGCCCCGGTCGCCGTCGACTTCGAGGTCGGCGAGTCGGTCATCGTCAAGGAGGGCCCGTTCGAGACCCTCCCCGCGACCATCTCGGAGATCAAGCCCGAGTCGCAGACCCTCGTGGTCCTCGTCTCGATCTTCGAGCGCGAGACCCCCGTGACGCTCGCGTTCAACCAGGTCGCCAAGATCTAGGACGCCCCGAGCGGGGGACGCCGTACAATTGAAGACTTCGCCCCGGGACCGGATGCCTACCGGTGCCGGGGCGGTCGACTGCCTCGCCATGGCGGTCACCACCTGGGCGGCGCTCCTGCTGCTCCAGGAAGCGTCAGGAAGAAAAGGACCCTACATTGGCTCCCAAGAAGAAGGTCACCGGCCTCATCAAGCTGCAGATCCAGGCAGGCGCCGCCAACCCGGCCCCGCCGATCGGTCCTGCGCTCGGCCAGCACGGTGTCAACATCATGGAGTTCTGCAAGGCGTACAACGCCGCGACGGAATCCCAGCGCGGCAACGTCATCCCGGTGGAGATCACGGTCTACGAGGACCGCTCCTTCACCTTCATCACCAAGACCCCGCCGGCCGCTGAGCTGATCAAGAAGGCCGCGGGCGTGCAGAAGGGCTCCGCGACCCCGCACACCGTGAAGGTCGCCAAGCTCTCCGACGCCCAGGTCGAGGAGATCGCCAAGACCAAGCTCGAGGACCTCAACGCCAACGACGTCGAGGCCGCGAAGAAGATCATCGCCGGCACCGCCCGCTCCATGGGCATCACCGTCGAGGGCTGAGGAACGCACTTCAGGGTAAGGGCCGACGAAGGAGGCACTTGCCCGAAGTAAGTCCCGGAAGCCCGAGAAGATCGGGCACCGTCGAGGGCTGAGTAGTCGAGGGCTAGAACCTCACCCGGGGGGCCACCGCCCCCACACCGAACATCAACGACGCACGGCGAGTCCCGCCGTCGTCCGTGGCAGGGCCGAGCGCGGCCCACAATGACCACACCTGCACAAGGAGATCGAGAGCAGCATGGCAAAGCGCAGCAAGGCATACAAGGCAGCGGCCGAGAAGATCGAGGCCGGCAAGGTCTACGCCCCGGCCGAGGGCGTGGCCCTGGCCAAGGAGATCAACCCGTCGAAGACGGACGCGACGGTTGAGGTCGCGTTCCGCCTCGGCGTCGACCCGCGCAAGGCAGACCAGATGGTCCGCGGCACGGTCATCCTCCCGCACGGCACGGGCAAGACCGCCCGCGTCGTCGTCTTCGCGACCGGCGACAAGGCGGCGGCCGCCGAGGCCGCCGGCGCCGACGTGGTGGGCTCGGACGACCTGATCGAGCGCATCCAGGGCGGCTGGACGGACTTCGACGCCGCAGTGGCGACCCCGGAGCTCATGGGCAAGGTCGGCCGCCTCGGCAAGATCCTCGGCCCGCGCAACCTCATGCCGAACCCGAAGACCGGCACGGTGACCCCGGACGTGGCGAAGGCCGTGAACGAGATCAAGGGCGGCAAGATCGACTTCCGCGTCGACAAGCACTCGAACCTTCACTTCATCATCGGCAAGACCTCGTTCGACGCGCGCCAGCTCGCCGAGAACTACGCGGCCGCGCTCGACGAGGTGCTCCGCCTCAAGCCGTCCGCCTCGAAGGGCCGCTACATCCAGAAGGCCACCGTCGCCACGACGTTCGGCCCGGGCGTCCAGGTCGACCCGAACGCCACCAAGGTGATCCTCGAGGGCTGATCCACCTCACTCGCACCGCTGACGAGGGCCCCCTTCCACCTGTGGAAGGGGGCCCTCGTGCGTTCCCGCGGCGCCCGGAGGGGCGCGGCTAGACTGGCGCACATGAGCGCTGGCTACCGCATCGAGCGGCTGCGCCTGCCCCCGAGCCTCGCGGGGCCGGGGGCCGAGGAGTTCCTGGAGTTCTCGCGCCTCACGGATGCCGTGCAGCGGCAGATCTGGGGCCACGAGGACCGCTGCTCGCCGCCGGAGTACCGCCTGCGGGTGTGGCGGGACTCGCCGTACGACGAGACGGTGCTGTTCTTCGCCCGCGCGGGCGGGAGGATGGCCGGCCGTGCCTGGTGCCGGGTGTCCCTCAAAGAGGACCTGGACCGGGCCAGGGTGCGCGCCGAGGTCCTGGACGAGTTCTCGCGCCGGGGGCTGGGGCGTGCCCTGCTGGAGGCCGCCCTCGAGGAGGCACGACGCCGGGGCCGCACCGTGGTGGACGCGTTCACCGAGCACCCCGTCCCCGGCCGCCCGAACGGCTCCGGCCCGAACGGCTCCGCCCGCACCGGTCCCGGCGAGCCGACGGCAGGTGCCGAGGCCGTGGTGCCCTCGACCGGCACCGGGACCCTCCCGGCGGGGGAGCGGCCGGTGCGGTTCGCCCGCGCGGCCGGGTTCTCGCTGAACCAGGTGGTGCGCTTCAGCGAGCTGGACCTCGCAGAGCACGACGGCGGGTGGCCTGCCCTCGCGGCGGCGGCCTCGGCGAAGGCCTCGGCGGAGTACGAGCTCATGACCTGGGAGGGCGTCCCGCCCGAGCACCGGGCGGGGATGGCCCAGCTGTTCGCCCGCATGTCGGTGGACGCGCCCCAGGGCGAGTCGCGCACAGATGCTGCGGTCTGGGACGCCGAGCGCGTCGCGGCGCTGGACCGCATGCTGGCCGAGGCCGGGACGGTGCCGCTGTACGCGGCGGCGCGCCACCGGGCCACGGGCCTGTTCGCGGCCTACACCTCGCTGTGGGTCCGGCGGGGCAAGGAGACTGTGGCCGACCAGGACGACACCCTCGTGGCCAGCGGCCACCGCGGCCGGTCCCTCGGGATGTGGGTCAAGCTCGCGAACCTCGCCCAGTACCGCGCCAAGTACCCGGCCGCGCGGAAGGTCGTGACCTTCAACGCCGAGGAGAACGCGCACATGCTCGACATCAACGAGGCGATCGGCTTCCGGCCTGCGGGGCACGACGGCGAGTGGTACCGGAGCCTGCCATGACCCGCCGCGGCGCCGAGCCGGCGCAGAGCCCCCCGCGCGAACGGCTGCGGCCCGAGCCCACCGCGACCGCCGTGGAGGCGCGGGCCCTCGCCACGGGCCTGATCGCCGCGCTGGCCGGCCTCGTGCTGGCGCTCGGCGCCTTCGCCGGGCGCCGGCCCGCCCTCTCGGGGGACCACGGGGTGGGGGACGTCGCCGCCCTCGTGGCCGGGGTCGCGGCGCTCGTCGCGTTCCCGGTCGCCTATCGGCGCTCGTATGCCGACCCGGACCGTCGCTGGCTCGCCGACCGGCCCCTATGGCGGCGGCTGCTGGGCACCGTGGCGCTCGCGTTCGCGCACGCCGCGATCGCCTTCATGGTGGCGTGGGCCAGCTTCCAGATCTTCCAGCGCGCCTTCACCGGGCTGACGCTGGACGCCTTCGCGGCGTCTCTGCTGACCTCGGTGTCGGCGGCCCTCGCGGCCTACGCCGCCTACCAGTCGGGCTCGCGCATGGATAGCTACGCGCTCTCGAACCTGCTCGCTACCTTCCTGGGCGCGGGCATCCTGACCTCGATGGTGACGACGACGCGCCCCAACTGGTGGCAGGTCAACTTCAGCGTGCTCGGCGCCGCGGACTACGGGGTGGCCCTGGCCTTCAACGCGACCCTCGTGACGGCCGGGGTCGTCATCGCGCTGCTGGCGGAGTACATGACGCGCGACCTGCGCGCCCTCGACGCCCACCGGAGCCGGGCCGGCCTGACTGCGGCCCGCACGCGCGAGCGGCCGCTGCTCACCTGCCTCGTGCTGATGGGCGCCCTGCTCGCGTGCACCGGCCTCGTCCCGGTGGACGTGTTCATCCCTGCCCACAACACCCTCGCGACGTCCATGGCGGCCACGTACACCCTGCTCCTCGTGCGCGCCCCGGCGTGGGTCCCGGGGCTGAGCCGGACCTTCTACGCCGCCGGCTACGCGATGCTCGGCGCCGCCGTGATCTCGGTGATGCTCTGGTGGCCGCTCGGCTACTACAACATGACCGCGATGGAACTCGTCGTCGCCGGCGTCGTGCTGGCCTGGCTCGTCCTCTTCACCCGCAACGTCGCGGCCGCGGTCGAGGACGTGCGGCGGCGCGCGGACGCTGCCTGAATCCCGCCTCGGATTAGCGCATATTTCCGTTCGCTAGCAAACGACCCCTTCACGGGCCGCTCCGGGCCTCCCTAGAGTGTGGCCCATGGCAGCCGGACCGATCCGACCAGGGCTCGATGGCAGCGCCTCCGACGCGATGCTCGCGATGGGGCGCTTCTTCACACGGTGGGAGGAGACGGACGACGCCCGGGCGGTATTCCGCGACGGCGGCCGCGCGGGCGATGTCTTCTACCGCGACAGATGGAGCCACGACAAGGTGGTCCGCTCCACCCACGGCGTCAACTGCACCGGCTCCTGCTCGTGGAAGGTGTACGTCAAGGACGGCATCATCACGTGGGAGTCGCAGCAGACCGACTATCCCTCTGTGGGCCCCGACCGGCCCGAGTACGAGCCGAGGGGCTGCCCGCGCGGGGCCGCGTTCTCCTGGTACACGTACTCGCCGACCCGGGTCCGCTACCCCTATGTGCGCGGGCCCCTGCTCGAGATGTACCGCGAGGCCAAGCAGCGCCTGGGCGACCCGGTGGCCGCGTGGGCGGACATCGTCTCGGACCCCGAGCGGCGCCGCCGGTACCAGCAGGCCCGCGGCAAGGGCGGCCTCGTGCGGGCGAGCTGGTCCGAGGCGGTCGAGATCGCGGCCGCCGCCCACGTCCACACGATCAAGGCATACGGGCCGGACCGCTGCTCGGGCTTCTCGCCCATCCCGGCGATGTCGATCGTGAGCCACTGCGTGGGCACGCGCTTCATCCAGCTCATCGGCGGGGTCATGACGAGCTTCTACGACTGGTACGCGGACCTGCCGGTGGCGAGCCCCCAGGTCTTCGGCGACCAGACCGACGTCCCCGAGTCCGGCGACTGGTGGGACGCGACGTACCTGATGATGTGGGGCTCCAACGTGCCGGTGACCCGCACCCCGGACGCGCACTGGATGGCCGAGGTCCGCTACCGGGGCACCAAGGTGGTCACGGTGAGCCCCGACTACGCCGACAACACGAAGTTCGCCGATGAGTGGATGGCGCCCCAGGCGGGCACGGACGCGGCCCTCGCGATGGCCATGGGCCATGTGATCCTCAAGGAGTTCTACGCGGACCGGGACGTACCGTTCTTCACGGACTTCGCCAAGCGCTACACCGACCTGCCGTTCCTCATCACGCTCGTCCCGTCGCCGGACGGGACCGGGCTCGTGCCCGGGAAGTTCCTCACCGCGGCCGACGTCCCAGGCCACGAGGGCGAGGCCGACGCCGCGTGGAAGACCGTCCTGCTGGATGCGGCCACGGGAGCGCCAGTGGTGCCGAACGGCTCGATCGGGTTCCGCTACAACGCAGCCGACGAGGGCCGCTGGAACCTCGACCTCGGCGACGTGGACCCGCTGCTGAGCCTCCACCCCGGCGAGGAGGCCGACGGCGGCGCCCCCGCCTCGCCGTCGGCCGCCCCGGACGCGGCGGAGGTGATGCTGCCGTGTTTCGAGGCGGCCGACGGCGCCGGATCGGTCCTGCGGCGCGGCGTCCCCGTGCGCACGGTCGCCGGGAAGACCGTCACCACCGTGTTCGACCTCATGCTCGCCCAGTACGGCGTGGGCCGGGCCGGCCTGCCGGGGGAGTGGCCCCAGGGGTACGGCGACGCGTCGGTGCCCTACACGCCCGCGTGGCAGGAGGGCATCACCAACGTCCCGATGGCGCAGTGCGAGCGGATCGCCCGCGAGTTCGCCCGCAACGCCGAGCAGTCGGGCGGCCGGTCCATGGTCATCATGGGCGCCGGCATCTGCCAGTGGTTCCACGGGGACGTGACCTACCGCGCCGTCCTCTCCCTCCTCCTCCTGACCGGCTCGATGGGGCGCAACGGCGGCGGCTGGGCACACTACGTGGGCCAGGAGAAGACGAGGCCGCTCACAGGCTGGGTCTCCCTCGCGAACGCGCTCGACTGGTCGCGGCCCCCGCGGACCATGACCGGCACGTCCTACTGGTACATGCACACCGGCCAGTGGCGCAACGACGGCTACTCGGCTGCCTCCCTCGCCTCCCCGCTCGCGGAGGGCAACCTCGAGGGCATGCACACCGCGGACGCCATCGCGCAGTCCGCGCGGCTCGGCTGGATGCCGTTCTACCCGCAGTTCGACCGCAACCCCCTCGACGTCGCGGACGAGGCGAGGGAGGCGGTCGCGGCCGGCGTCGCGGAGTCCGAGGCCTCCTACGTGGCGGCGCAGCTCAAGGGCGGCATGCTCCGGGCAGCGATCGAGGACATCGACGCGCCCGAGAACTGGCCGCGCACCCTCGTGCTGTGGCGGTCCAACCTGCTGGGGTCCTCGGCGAAGGGCAACGAGTACTTCCTGAAGAACCTGCTCGGCACCCACCACAACGTCATGGGCACCCAGCTCGAGCCGGGCATGCCCCGCCCCCGCGACGTCGCGTGGCGCGAGACGACCCCGGAGGGCAAGCTCGACCTGCTGATGTCCGCGGACTTCCGCATGACCTCGACGACGCTCCTCTCCGACGTCGTCTTCCCGGCCGCGACCTGGTACGAGAAGCACGACCTCTCCTCGACGGACATGCACCCGTACGTGCACGCCTTCAGTCCCGCGATCGACCCCCCGTGGGAGACGAAGACCGACTTCGAGATGTTCCACCTCCTCGCCCAGGAGTTCTCCCGGCTGGCACGCACCCATCTCGGGGTGCGCCGCGACCTGGTCACGGTCCCCCTCCAGCACGACACCCCGGGCCAGCTCGCCCAGCCCGGCGGCGTGGTGCGCGACTGGCGGGATCCGGACGTCCCGGCGGTGCCCGGCGCCACGATGCCGCAAGTGAGCGTCGTGGAGCGCGACTACACCGCGATCGGGGAGAAGATCGCCGCGATCGGCCTGCTCGCGGCCGAGAAGGGGTTCACGGTCAAGGGCGTCACGTTCGAGCTCGACCATGCGCTCAACCGGCTGGCCCACGCCAACGGCGTCATGTCCCACGGCGCCGCGGCCGGGCTGCCGGCGATCGACACCGACGCGAAGCTCGCCGAGGCGATCCTCACCTTCTCCGGCACCACGAACGGCGAGCTCGCGGTCCAGGGGTTCAAGGAGCTCGAGCGGCGCACCGGCCGGCGGCTCGCGGACCTGGCCGAGGGGTCGGAGGAGAAGGCCATCCGCTTCGCCGACACCCAGGCCGCCCCGGTCCCCGTCATCACCTCGCCCGAGTGGTCGGGCTCGGAGACGGGAGGGCGCAGGTACGCCCCGTTCACGATCAACGTCGAGCGGCTCAAGCCCTGGCACACCCTCACGGGGCGCATGCACTTCTTCCTCGACCACGACTGGATACGGGACCTCGGGGAGGCGCTGCCGATCTACCGGCCCCCGCTGGACATGCACCGGCTCTTCGGCGAGCCCCGCCTGGGCCAGGACGGCATGGAGGTCACCGTCCGGTTCCTCACCCCGCACAGCAAGTGGTCCATCCACTCCGAGTACCAGGACAACCTGTTCATGCTCTCGCTCTCCCGCGGCGGCCCCACCTGCTGGATGAGCGCAGAGGACGCCGCCGCGCTCGAGATCTCGGACAACGACTGGATCGAGTGCGTCAACGCGAACGGGGTGTTCGTGGGGCGCGCGATCGTGAGCCACCGCATGCCGGCCGGAGTGGTCTACGTCTACCACGCCCAGGAGCGCACCATCGACGTGCCGAAGTCGGAGGCGACGGGCCGCCGCGGCGGCATCCACAACTCGGCGACGCGGCTGCTCGTCAAGCCGACGCACCTCGTGGGCGGATACGCCCACCTCGCCTACGCGTTCAACTACCTCGGCCCGACGGGCAACCAGCGCGACATGGTCAGCACGATCCGCAAGCGTTCGCAGGAGGTCACGTACTGATGGGAACTCCGATCCGGAAGGCGGCACCATGAGGGTCATGGCCCAGGTGGGCATGGTGATGAACCTGGACAAGTGCATCGGGTGCCACACGTGCTCGGTCACGTGCAAGCAGGCATGGACCAACCGGGCCGGCACCGAGTACGTGTGGTTCAACAACGTGGAGACCCGCCCCGGGCAGGGCTACCCGCGCCAGTACGAGGACCAGGAGCGGTGGCGCGGCGGCTGGGAGCTCAACCGGCGCGGCCGGCTCCGCCTCAAGGGCGGCGGCCGCGTCAAGAAGCTCCTCGGGATCTTCGCGAGCCCGGTCCAGCCCGAGCTCCGGGACTACTACGAGCCGTGGACCTACGACTACAGGACCCTCATCGAGGCCCCGCTCGGCGACGACTTCCCTGTGGCCCGGCCCAAGTCCCTCATCACCGGCGAGGACACCAAGGTCACGTGGAGCGCCAACTGGGACGACGATCTCGGCGGCGCCCCGCAGAAGGGCGAGCTCGACCCGATCGTGGCCAAACTGCGCCGCAGCGCCGAGCTGCGCGACGAGGCCAGCGAGAAGATCAAGTTCGAGTTCGAGAAGACGTTCATGTTCTACCTGCCGCGGATCTGCGAGCACTGCCTGAACCCCTCGTGCATGGCCTCGTGCCCCTCGGGCGCCATCTACAAGCGGGCCGAGGACGGGATCGTGCTCGTGGACCAGGACCGCTGCCGCGGCTGGCGCCAGTGCATCACCGGCTGCCCCTACAAGAAGATGTACTTCAACCACAAGAGCGGCAAGGCCGAGAAGTGCACCTTCTGCTATCCCCGCGTCGAGATCGGCCTCCCGACCGTGTGCTCGGAGACCTGCGTGGGGCGGCTGCGGTACCTCGGCATCTTCCTCTACGACGTCGACGCGGTCACCGCGGCGGCGTCGACCCCCGACCCGCAGGACCTCTACCGGGCCCAGCTCGACCTGCTCCTGGACCCCTCCGACCCCGAGGTCATCGCCGCCGCCCGGCGGGACGGGATCCCGGAGGACTGGCTCGACGCGGCCCGGCGCTCGCCGATCTACAAGCTCGCCAAGGTCTACCAGGTCGCACTCCCGCTGCACCCCGAGTACCGCACCATGCCGATGGTCTGGTACGTCCCGCCGCTCTCGCCGATCGTGGACCTGCTCTCCAGCCAGGGCCACGACGCCGAGGACGCCGGCGCCCTCTTCGGGGCCATCGACGCCCTCCGGATCCCCTCCGAGTACCTCGCCGAGCTGTTCACCGCGGGAGACACCTCGATCATCGACGGCGTCCTCCGGCGGCTCGCCGCCATGCGCGCCTATATGCGGGGCATCTCCCTGGGCACCGGCGCGGACGAGTCCATCGCCGAGAGCGTCGGCATGGACGGCCGGACCGTCCAGGAGATGTACCGGCTCATGGCGATCGCCAAGTACGCCGAGCGCTACGTCATCCCGAAGGCCCACGTCGAGCAGGCCCACAACCTCGAGGAGATGGGCTGCTCCCTCGACTTCGAGGACGGCCCGGGGATGTACCCCTCCGACTCCTTCGGCGAGGGCAGCGGCAAGCCGGTCCCCGTCGCCGTCGAGACGTTCTACGCCCTCAAGCAGCGCCAGACCACCGACGGCGAGGCCCAGCCCGGGACCCTCAGGGGCCGGGTGAACCTGCTCAACTGGGACGGCCGGGGCGTCCCGGAGGGCATCTTCCCGCCGAAGGGGGACGGCCGTGCGGACCACTGAGGCGCGCGTCCTCTACGCCGCCGCCGCCGTGCTGCTGGACTACCCGGACGCCCGCGTCCGCGACGCGCTCCCCACGCTGAGGGCGGCACTCGCTGAGCAGCCTGGCCCGCTGCCGCGGCTCCTCGAGGCCACTGCGGGCCGGCTCGCGGACGACGCCGAGCCGGTCGCCTGCCGCCGCTACGTGGACACCTTCGACCTCTCCCGCCGCCACGCCCTGCACCTGACGTACTGGACTGACGGGGACACGAGGCGCCGCGGCGAGACGCTGGGCCGCTTCAAGCAGAAGTACCGGGACAGCGGCTGGCTCGTGGACCTCGACGGCGAGCTGCCCGACTTCCTGCCGCTGGTCCTCGAGTTCACCGCCCGGGTCGACTACGCCGTGGGCCGGTCCCTCCTGGCCGAGTACCGGGCCAGCCTCGAGCTCCTGCGGCTCGAGCTCGCCGCCGACGCGCCGGTGTACGCGCCCGTGCTCGAGGCGGTGTGCGCGACCCTGCCCGGCCCGTCGCCCGCGACCCGGGCCGAGGCGATGGCGCTCGCGGGGCCGCCGCCGGCCGAGCAGGTGGGCCTCGAGCCCTTCGACCCCCGACTCCTGCCGCTCGCCCAGGGCACTGCGGGGACCCGACCCGCCGCGGCGGAAGGAGCCCGCTGATGGACGTCCTGCTCTGGGGAGTCGCCCCGTACCTCATGGTGCTGATCCTGGTCGGCGGCAGCATCTGGCGATACCGGTACGACCAGTTCGGGTGGACCACCCGCTCGTCCCAGCTGTACGAGTCCAGGCTGCTGAGGATCGGCTCGCCGCTCTTCCACTACGGGCTCGTGTTCGTCATCGCGGGGCACTTCGTGGGCCTCGTGATCCCCAAGTCCTGGACCGCGGCCGTCGGCATGTCCGAGGCCCTCTACCACGGCCTCGCCCTGTCCGTGGGCCTCATCGCGGGAGTCTCCACCCTGCTCGGCATCGTGCTGCTGATCGTGCGGCGGCGCCGCACCGGCCCGGTGTTCATGGCCACCACCCGCAACGACAAAACCATGTACATCTTCCTCGTCGGGGCGATCGCGCTGGGGGTGTGGACCACCCTCGTCTCCGCCGCGCAGCCGGGCTCGGCCTCGTTCGACTACCGCGAGACGGTGAGCCCGTGGTTCCGCTCGCTGTTCGTGTTCCAGCCGGATGTGGCGTCGATGGCCGCGGCGCCGGCGGAGTTCAAGTGGCACACGCTGGTGGGGATGGCGCTGTTCGCACTGTGGCCGTTCACCCGGCTCGTCCACGCGCTCACGGCGCCGTTCCACTACCTCTTCCGCCCCTACATCGTCTACCGCACCCGCGACGAGGGCGCGGCGCCCGGGGCCCGCGGAACCCGGCGGGGCTGGGAGACCACCGGCACCCGCGACCGCGACCGCTGAGCCGACCACCAGGAGGAGCCGTGAGCACCGCACCCGACCCGTCCCCACGCCGCACCGCCGGCGCCGCGGCTCCTGACGCCCCACGGACCGGAGCCGCCCGCAACCTGACCCTGGCCACCCTCGCCTCGGTGGTGGGCTTCTGGGGCTGGACCGTCGTTGCTCCCCTCGGGACCCGCTACGCGCATGATCTGGGGCTCAACGCCGCCCAGACCGGCGCGCTTGTCGCGATGCCCGTGCTCGTCGGCGCGATCGGCCGCGTGCCGGTCGGCGTCCTGACCGACAAGTTCGGCGGCCGCCGCCTGCTGATCCTCATCCTCCTGCTGACCGCCCCCCTCGTCCTGCTCGTCGCGCTCGCCGGCAGCCTCAAGTCGTACGGGCTCCTGCTCGGGGTCGGGTTCTTCCTCGGCGTCGCGGGAACCGTGTTCACCGCCGGGATCCCGTTCTCGGCTGCGTGGTACCCGAAGAGCCGGCAGGGGTTCGCCACCGGCATCTTCGGGATGGGCATGGGCGGCACCGCGCTCTCCGCCTTCCTGACTCCGCGACTGGTCACGGCCTTCGGCTACTGGCCCACGCACGTCATCATCGCCGTCCTCCTCGTGGCCACGGCCGCGATCGTCTTCTTCTTCATGCGCGAGTCTCCAACGTGGACGCCGGTCACGCACGGCAGCTTCGGCAAGCTGGTCGCCGCCGCCAGGATGCCCGTCACCTGGCAGCTCTGCTTCCTCTATGCCGTAGTCTTCGGCGGCTTCGTCTCGTTCAGCACGTACCTGCCGACGTATCTGAGGGACATCTACAGCTTCGACCTCACGGCCGCGGGGACCCGCACGGCAGGCTTCGCGCTCGCGGCTGTCATCGCGCGTCCGATCGGCGGCATCATCGCCGACCGCGTCGGGCCGCGGCCGGTGGTGCTCGTCTCGCTCGCCGGGGTCGCGGTCCTGGCCTTCGTCGTGAACATGCAGCCTCCCCCCGAGGTCCCCACCGGACTGACCTTCCTGGCCATGGCCGCGGCGCTCGGCTTCGGCACCGGCGGCGTCTTCGCGTGGGTCGGCACGCGGGCTCCTGCAGGGACCGTCGGCGCGGTCACGGGGGTCGTCAGTGCGGCGGGGGGCCTCGGCGGCTACTTCCCGCCGCTCGTCATGGGAGCCACGTACAACGCGCAGCAGCACTCGTACGCCATCGGGCTGCTGCTCCTCGTCGCCACGGCGCTCGTGGCGCTCGTGCTCGCAGCCTTCATGGGCCGCAGCCGCGCAGCCCAGCCCCGCTGAGGGGTCATGTCCCAGCGTTGAGGAGTCATGTCCCTGTGCTGAGGGGTCATGTCCCTGTGCTGAGGGGTCATGTCCCTGTGCCCCCGAGTGCGAGACTGGGCCCATGCTGCTCGCCGAGCTCGTCTCCACCGCCGACGCGGTCGCGTCCACCCGTTCCCGGAAGGCCAAGGTCGAGGCGCTCGCAGAACTCCTGCGCCGCCTCGGCGCGGAGTCCCCGGACGAGCTCGCCATCGCGGTCGGCATGCTCGTCGCGAAGCCCCGCCAGGGCCGGGTCGGCGTCGGCTGGCGGGGGCTCGCCCGCACGCGGGGCGCGGTGCCGGCCTCCGAGCAGCCGTCGATCACGGTCGGAGAGTTCGACGCGCTGCTCGAGCGCCTCGCCGCCACATCCGGGACCGGGTCGCAGGCGGCGCGCACGGAGCTGCTGTCGGCGGCCCTGCGGCGCGCCACGGAACGCGAGCAGCGGTTCATCGTCGGGGTGCTGCTCGGCGAGCTGCGCACCGGTGCACTGGAAGGCGTACTGGTCGACGCTCTCGCCGCTGCCGGCGGCCGGCCCGTCGCCCTCGTCCGGCGGGCAGCGATGCTCTCGGGGGATCTGGGCGAGACGGCCCGGATCGCCGTCACGGGAACAGAGGAGGAGCTGTCCGGCCTGGGCCTCCTTGTCGGCAGGCCCGTGCTGCCCATGCTCGCGGCCTCCGCGGCGACGCCCACCGAGGCGCTGGCCACGACGGGGGAGGCCTCGGTCGAGTTCAAGCTCGACGGCGCACGGATCCAGGTGCACCGCACCGGCGAGGATGTCCGGGTCTTCACCCGGAGCCTGGCAGACGTCACCCACCGCGTGCCCGAGGTGGTCGAGGCGGTGCGGAGGCTGCCCGTGCGCGACGTCATCCTCGACGGCGAGACCCTCACCCTCGATGAGGGGGGAGCGCCCCGGCCCTTCCAGGAGACGATGTCCCGCTTCGGTGCCGAGCGGGCGGGGGAGGCCGTCCTGCGGCCCTGGTTCTTCGACGTGCTGCACGTCGACGGGCGGGACCTCCTCGACGAGCCACTGGCCGTGCGCCGCGCGGAGCTGGCGAGGCTCGCGCCGGGGCTCCTCGTCCCGGGCGAGGTGACCGGCGACCCGGAGGCGGCCGAACGGATCTCCCGCGAGGCGCTCGCCGCCGGCCACGAGGGCGTGGTAGTGAAGGCCATCGGCTCCCCGTACGCCGCCGGGCGCCGCGGATCGAGCTGGATCAAGGTCAAGCCGGTGGCGACGTACGACCTCGTGGTGCTCGCCGCCGAGTGGGGGAGCGGCCGCCGCCAGGGGTGGCTGTCCAACCTGCATCTCGGCGCCTACGACCCGGACGGCGAGTTCGGCGAGCCCGGCGGCCTGGTGATGGTCGGGAAGACGTTCAAGGGCCTCACCGACGAGCTCCTGCGCTGGCAGACCGAGCGGTTCCTCGACATCGAGGCGCGCCGGGACGGGCACACGGTCTTCGTCGAGCCCGTCACGGTCGTCGAGATCGCGATCGACGGCGTGCAGCGGTCGAGCCGCTACCCGGGCGGGGTGGCGCTGCGCTTCGCTCGGGTGAAGGGGTACCGGGACGACAAGGCGCCGGCAGCCGCCGATACCATCCAGACGCTGCGGGCCCTCCTGCGGTAGGGGCTGCGGCAGGCGCGCCAGCAGCGCGCGGCGTCGGCCCGGCGTCGTCCGTCCCCGATTTGGCCCGGCCGAGCATCGTCCCGTACAGTTGAAGCACCAAAGACCGCCGGTCGTTGGATCGTGTGTGCCGAGAAGCGGCCCGCACCTCCACCGAAGGTCCCCGATTTCGTGGGGCGGCCTGCGCAGGTGAACTGAGCGAATGCTCGCGGCCCACGGCCGCGCAGACCACGCCCCGTGCACTTGCGCGGGGCGTTTGACGTTTCACGGGCCCGCCCCCACCGGCTTCTGTTCCCCGGAAGGAGGGTTATGGCAACGCCTACCAAGGTGGCAGCTGTCGAGGAGATCACCAAGGATTTCCAGGAGTCGAACGCTGCAGTCCTGACCGAATACCGTGGGCTCTCCGTCGCCCAGCTCAAGCAGCTGCGTCGTTCGCTCGGCACCGACAACAAGTTCTCGGTCGTCAAGAACTCCCTGACCGCCATCGCTGCCAAGGAAGCGGGTGTCGACGCGTTCGACGGCCAGCTCGCCGGCCCCACCGCGATCGCGTTCATCAAGGGTGACGCCGTTGCGGCCGCCAAGAGCCTGACCGACTTTGCCAAGGACAACAAGCAGCTGGTCATCAAGACCGGCTTCTTCGAGGGCAAGGCGCTCGACGCGAGCGAGGTCGCCGCACTGGCGGCCCTGGAGTCCCGCGAGCTGCAGCTCGCACGGGTTGCGGGTGTCCTCAAGGCGCCCATGGCCGCGGCTGCGCGCATCATCGATGCCCTGCGTCTCAAGCTCGAGGAGGAGAGCGGCGCTCCGGCGGCCGCCGAGGCTCCCGCTGCTGAGGCCGAGGCCCCCGCTGCTGAGGAGGCTGCGGCTGACGCCGAGGCCGCCCCGGCCGCTGCCGAAGAGAACTGATTCTCTTCCCCCACCCCCATACTCTCGGCGCCCCGCCCACTGCGGGCGGACGCCACCCAAGTGAAAGGACGCCAACCATGGCGAAGCTCACCCAGGACGAGCTGATCGAGGCCTTCAAGGAGCTCTCCATCATCGAGCTCTCCGAGTTCGTGAAGAAGTTCGAGGAGGTCTTCGAGGTCACCGCTGCTGCGGTCGCCGTCGCGGGCCCCGCCGGCGGTGCCGAGGCTGCTGCCGAGGAGGAGAAGACCTCCTTCGACGTCATCCTCGAGGCTGCTGGCGACAAGAAGATCGCGGTCATCAAGGAGGTGCGCGCCCTGACCTCCCTCGGTCTGAAGGAGGCCAAGGACCTCGTCGACTCGGCCCCCAAGGCCGTCCTCGAGGGCGCCACCAAGGAGGCTGCCGACAAGGCCAAGGAGACCCTCGAGGCCGCCGGCGCCACGGTCACCCTCAAGTAGGTTTTCCCCGCTTGACCCAGAGCCCCGGCTCCGGGAGAAGGGCCCCGCAGTCCGTCACGGACTGCGGGGCCCTTCCGCGTCCCGGCCGCTCACCCCGCCGAGGTCACCCCGGGGGGAGCGCGAGGTCACCCCGGGGGAGCCGCGTGGGGCGTGGAGTGTGGGTCAGGCCGGCTCGCTGATGTCCGCCACGGTCGCGCCGAGCGCGGCGAACAGCTCCGCGGCGTCCACGAATGCGCTGAGCCCGTGCGCCCCGGCCCCGAGGGAGACGCGGCCCGAGATCGACGCGTCGGCCCAGACCGGCCATGCGGTCGAGGACCCGAGGGGCGTGATCGTCCCGCGTTCGTAGCCGGTCGCCGCGAGGGCCACGTCGGCGACCGGCATCGAGAGCCGGTTGACCCCGAGGAGCCCCCGCAGCTTGGGCCAGGAGATCTGTCGGTCGCCGGGAATGAGCGCGAACAGGAACGACCCATCGGGATGCTTGACCACGAGCGACTTCACGATCTCCCGCGGCTCGATCCCGAGGTTCGCCGCGGCCTCCTCGAGGCTGCGGGCGCGGCCCCGCTGGGCCACCTGGACCTCCAGCCCGTGGGCTGCGGCACCGGCGAGGAACCGCGCATGCCCGTCCCCGGCCGCGGCCGACGCCGGCCCCTCGCCTGCCGCCGGAGCCGACCCCCCGCCGTCGTGCGTCACTGCAGCCCCCTCAGTCGCGGTAGAGGAGGAGGGCCTCGCCCTGGCCGCCGCCGCCGCACAGCGCCACGGCGGCCCTGCCGGAGCCGCGCCGGGCGAGCTCGTGGGCGGCGTGGCCGGCGAGCCGCGCACCCGAGGCGCCGATCGGGTGGCCGAGGGCGATCGCGCCGCCGTGGATGTTGCACTTCTCAAGGGGGTAGTCGAGGTCCTTGAGCGACTGGACGGCCACCGAGCCGAACGCCTCGTTGATCTCGATGAAGTCGAGGTCGGCGGTGGTCCACTGCGCGCGGGAGAGGGCCTGCGAGATCGCGTGCGAGGGCTGAGAGTGGAGCGAGTTGTCGGGGCCGGCCACCTGCCCGGGCCTGCCGACCACGGCGAGCCAGTCCAGCCCGTGCTCCTCGGCGTAGGCGCGGCTGGTCAGGACCAGGGCGGCCGCGCCGTCGGAGAGGGGCGAGGAGTTGCCGGCGGTGATGGTGCCGTCGGTGGCGAAGGCGGCGCGCAGCGGGGCGAGGGTCTCGCGGGAGGTGTTGGGCCGGACCCCCTCGTCGGCGGACAGGAGGATCGGGTCCCCCTTGCGCTGCCTGACCTCGAGCGGGGCGATCTCGTCGTCGAACACGCCCTCCTTCTGCGCGACCGCGGCGCGCACGTGCGAGGCGGCCGCGACCTCGTCTTGGGCCTCGCGGCTGATCCCGAGGGCCAGGTTCCGCGTCTCCGTCGACAGGCCCATCGACTGCCCGTCGAAGGCGTCCGTCAGGCCGTCGTGCGCGGCGACATCGAGGGCGCCGACCGTGCCGTAGGTCCAGCCCTGGCGCGATCCGGGGAGCACATGCGGGGCCCGGGACATCGACTCCTGGCCGCCGGCCACGACCACGGTGGCGTCCCCGGCGCGGATCATCCGGGCCGCGTCGATCACGGCCGTGAGGCCGGAGAGGCAGACCTTGTTGATGGTCACGCACGGCACGTCCCAGCCGACGCCGGCGGCGATCGCGCTCTGTCGCGCGGGGTTCTGCCCGGCGCCCGCCTGGAGCACCTGGCCCATGATCACCGCGTCCACGGCGTCGGCGCCGACGCCTGCCCGCCCGATCGCCGCCGCGATGGCGTGGGTGCCCAGCTCCACCGCGGTGAACGAGACGAGCTGGCCGTTGAGGCGGCCCAGTGGCGTGCGCGCGGCGGACAGGATCACAACGTCGTCGTTGCTCATGGCTTCGCTCCCGAATCTGACGTGCCTGCAGTGCCCGAGACGGGCATCAGGTCCCTGTGGTGTCCATCAGGCTACCGCCACCTGCCCCCGGCAGCGCCAGAGGCCGCCCCGCGGACGCCGGGTGTACAGTGTGGTTCGCGACCTGTTCGTACGGCGGCCGGATCGACGGCGATTCCGGCCTACGCCACGGGGACACTTGACCCGACGCGCGGTGTGCGGTAGACACGTGCGCCCATCTGGGGTATGGTAAATCTTTGCGTTCTCCCTTTTAACAGCTGTTAACCGGTGGTGCCTTCATATAGCGGTGGGCTCTCGGGACGGTCATGCGGTCAACCATCAGGTTCTGCGGGCCAAGGCCCCGTCGGGGGAGGGTGCGGACAATCCTGAAGGTCTGTGGAAGGATCCCTCTTGGTCGCCTCGAGCACCTCTGAAACCCAAACCGCTACCACCGACGGTGCAAACCGCCGGCTCTCATTCGCCAAGATTCACGAACCGCTGGATGTTCCGAATCTCCTCGCCCTCCAGACCGAGAGCTTCGACTGGCTCGTCGGCAACGAGCGCTGGCAGGCCCGTGTGGCCGAGGCCCAGGCGAAGGGCGACGACAGTGTGGCGACGACGTCCGGCCTGTCGGACATCTTCGAGGAGATCTCCCCGATCGAGGACTTCCAGGGCACCATGTCCCTGAGCTTCTCGGATCCGGAGTTCGCCGATCCGAAGTTCACCATGGCGGAATGCAAGGACCGCGACGCCACCTACTCGGCCCCGCTGTACGTCAAGGCCGAGTTCATGAACAACAACACGGGCGAGATCAAGCAGCAGACCGTGTTCATGGGCGACTTCCCGCTCATGACGGACAAGGGCACGTTCGTGGTCAACGGCACCGAGCGTGTCGTCGTCTCGCAGCTCGTCCGCTCCCCGGGCGCGTACTTCGAGCGCACCGCGGACAAGACGAGCGACAAGGACATCTTCACCGCGAAGATCATCCCGTCGCGCGGCGCCTGGTTCGAGCTCGAGATCGACAAGCGCGACCAGGTCGGCGTGCGCCTCGACCGCAAGCGCAAGCAGTCGGTGACCGTGCTGCTCAAGGCGCTCGGCTGGACCGAGGGCCAGATCCTCGAGGAGTTCGGCGAGTACGACTCGATCCGCGCGACCCTCGAGAAGGACACCACGGAGACCCGCGAGGACGCCCTCCTCGACATCTACCGCAAGCTGCGTCCGGGCGAGCCGCCGACGGTCGACGCCGCGCAGTCCCTCCTGGACAACCTGTACTTCAACGTCAAGCGCTACGACCTCGCGAAGGTCGGCCGCTACAAGATCAACCGCAAGCTCGGCATCGACCGCCCGCTCTCGGACCCGACGGCGTCCATCCTCCACATCGAGGACATCGTCGCCATGATCAAGTTCCTCGTGGCGCTCCACGCCGGCGAGAAGTCGATCAAGGGCACCCGCGACGGCGAGGAGATCGACGTCCGCGTCGAGGTCGACGACATCGACCACTTCGGCAACCGCCGCATCCGCGCGGTCGGCGAGCTCATCGAGAACCAGGTCCGCACCGGTCTGTCCCGCATGGAGCGCGTGGTCCGCGAGCGCATGACCACGCAGGACGTCGAGGCGATCACGCCGCAGACCCTGATCAACATCCGCCCGGTCGTGGCTGCGATCAAGGAGTTCTTCGGAACCTCCCAGCTCTCGCAGTTCATGGACCAGAACAACCCGCTCTCGGGCCTGACCCACAAGCGCCGCCTCTCGGCCCTCGGCCCGGGCGGCCTGTCCCGCGACCGCGCGGGCATGGAGGTCCGCGACGTGCACCCGTCGCACTACGGCCGCATGTGCCCCATCGAGACCCCTGAAGGCCCGAACATCGGCCTCATCGGCTCGCTGGCCTCCTACGGGCGCATCAACCCGTTCGGCTTCATCGAGACCCCGTACCGCAAGGTGTCCAACGGGATCGTGTCGGACCAGGTCGACTACCTCACGGCCGACGACGAGGCCGAGGTGCAGATCGCCCAGGCGAACTCGCCGCTGAACGAGGACGGCTCCTTCGCCGAGGAGATGGTCCTGGTCCGCCAGCGCGGCGGCGGTGGCGAGCCCACGCTCGTTCCGGCCGACGAGGTCGAGTACATGGACGTCTCCCCGCGCCAGATGGTGTCGGTCGCGACGGCCCTCATCCCGTTCCTCGAGCACGACGACGCCAACCGCGCCCTCATGGGTGCGAACATGCAGCGCCAGGCCGTGCCGCTCGTCCGCTCCGAGGCGCCGTTCGTCGGCACCGGCATGGAGCGCTCGGCTGCGGTGGACGCGGGCGACGTCGTCGTGGCCAAGAAGGCGGGCGTCGTCACCGAGGTCTCCGCGGACCTCGTGGTGATGCTCAACGACGACGGCACGGAGACGAACTACCGCATCGGCAAGTTCTCCCGCTCCAACCAGGGCAACTGCTACAACCACCGCGTGCTCGTCAACGAGGGCGACCGCCTCGAGCTCGGCGGCATCATCGCTGACGGGCCCGCCACCGACCAGGGCGAGCTCGCCCTCGGCCGGAACCTCCTCGTCGCGTTCATGTCGTGGGAGGGCCACAACTTCGAGGACGCGATCATCCTCAGCCAGCGGATCGTGGCCGAGGACGTTCTCTCCTCGATCCACATCGAGGAGCACGAGATCGACGCCCGCGACACCAAGCTGGGTGCCGAGGAGATCACGCGCGACATCCCCAACGTGTCCGAGGAGGTGCTTGCCCAGCTCGACGAGCGCGGCATCATCCACATCGGCGCCGAGGTCGAGGCCGGCGACATCCTGGTCGGCAAGGTCACCCCGAAGGGCGAGACCGAGCTGACCCCGGAGGAGCGCCTGCTGCGCGCGATCTTCGGCGAGAAGTCCCGCGAGGTGCGCGACACGTCCCTGAAGGTCCCGCACGGCGAGTCCGGCACCGTCATCGGCGTGCGCGTGTTCGACCGCGACAACGACGACGAGCTGCCCCCGGGCGTGAACCAGCTCGTGCGCGTCTACGTGGCCGCCAAGCGCAAGATCACGGACGGCGACAAGCTCGCCGGCCGCCACGGCAACAAGGGCGTCATCTCCAAGATCCTGCCGGTGGAGGACATGCCGTTCCTCGCCGACGGGACCCCGGTCGACGTCGTCCTGAACCCGCTCGGCGTGCCGGGCCGCATGAACGTCGGCCAGGTCCTCGAGCTTCACCTGGGCTGGATCGCCAAGACCGGCTGGAAGGTCGAGGGCGAGCCGGAGTGGATCAAGAACCTGCCGAACATGCCGCGCGAGACGGGCCCCAACCAGAACCTGGCCACGCCGGTGTTCGACGGTGCCCGCGAGGAGGAGATCTCGGGCCTGCTCGACTCCACCAACGTCACCCGTGACGGCGAGCGGCTCATCGGTGCCTCCGGCAAGGCCCAGCTGTTCGACGGCCGTTCGGGTGAGCCGTTCCCGGACCCGGTCTCGGTCGGCTACATGTACATCCTGAAGCTGCACCACCTCGTGGACGACAAGATCCACGCCCGTTCCACTGGCCCGTACTCCATGATCACCCAGCAGCCGCTCGGTGGTAAGGCGCAGTTCGGCGGCCAGCGCTTCGGCGAGATGGAGGTGTGGGCCCTCGAGGCCTACGGTGCTGCGTACACGCTCCAGGAGCTCCTGACGATCAAGTCGGATGACATCCACGGCCGTGTGAAGGTCTACGAGGCGATCGTCAAGGGCGAGAACATCCCCGAGCCGGGCGTCCCCGAGTCCTTCAAGGTCCTCATCAAGGAAATGCAGTCGCTGTGCCTGAACGTGGAGGTCCTCTCCGCCGACGGCCAGACGATCGAGATGCGCGACGCCGATGATGCAGTCTTCACTGCTGCCGAGGAACTGGGCATCGACCTCTCCCGCGACGAGCCCAGCTCCGTCGAAGAGGTCTGACCCTCTCCACCGTCACCGGCAGCAGCAAGACTTTCCAGACACGAGAGATAAGGGACCACATTGTCCAACGAATCCTCCTTCGGCCTCATGCAGATCGGCCTGGCGACCGCGGATGACATCCGTACCTGGTCGCACGGCGAAGTGAAGAAGCCGGAAACCATCAACTACCGCACCCTCAAGCCCGAGAAGGACGGCCTCTTCTGCGAGAAGATCTTCGGCCCGTCGCGGGACTGGGAGTGCTACTGCGGCAAGTACAAGCGCGTCCGCTTCAAGGGCATCATCTGCGAGCGCTGCGGCGTCGAGGTCACCCGCGCCAAGGTCCGCCGCGAGCGCATGGGCCACATCGAGCTCGCCGCGCCCGTGACGCACATCTGGTACTTCAAGGGCGTCCCGTCGCGCCTCGGCTACCTGCTCGACCTGGCCCCGAAGGACCTTGAGAAGGTCATCTACTTCGCGGCCTACATGATCACCCGGGTCGATGAGGAGCGCCGCCACGAGCAGCTGCCCAACCTCCAGGCTGAGCACGACCTCGAGCGCAAGCGCCTCGTCGACAACCGCGACTCCGACATCGCCGCGGTCGCCCGCGACCTCGAGGAGGAGCTCGGCAAGCTCGAGGCCGAGGGCGCCAAGGCCGCGGACAAGAAGAAGGCCCGCGACCTCGCCGACAAGACGATGGCGACGATCCGCAAGCGCGCGGACGCCGACATCGAGCGCCTCGAGGCCGTGTGGGACCGCTTCAAGAACCTCAAGGTCGCCGACCTCGAGGGCGACGAGGCTCTCTACCGCGAGCTCCGTGACCGCTACGGGATGTACTTCGAGGGCTCGATGGGCGCCGAGGCGATCCAGAAGCGCCTCCAGTCCTTCGACCTGGAGGCCGAGGCCGACTCGCTCCGCGACATCATCCAGAACGGCAAGGGCCAGCGGAAGACCCGTGCGCTCAAGCGCCTCAAGGTCGTCAACGCGTTCCTCACCACGGAGAACAAGCCGACCGGCATGGTCCTGGACGCCGTCCCGGTGATCCCGCCGGAGCTGCGCCCGATGGTCCAGCTCGACGGCGGCCGCTTCGCGACCTCCGACCTGAATGACCTCTACCGCCGCGTGATCAACCGCAACAACCGCCTCAAGCGCCTGCTTGACCTCGGTGCGCCGGAGATCATCGTCAACAACGAGAAGCGCATGCTGCAGGAGGCTGTGGACTCGCTGTTCGACAACGGCCGCCGCGGCCGCCCGGTGACGGGTCCGGGCAACCGCCCGCTCAAGTCGCTCTCCGACATGCTCAAGGGCAAGCAGGGCCGGTTCCGCCAGAACCTGCTCGGCAAGCGCGTCGACTACTCGGGCCGTTCGGTCATCGTCGTCGGCCCGCAGCTGAAGCTGCACCAGTGCGGCCTGCCGAAGCAGATGGCGCTCGAGCTGTTCAAGCCGTTCGTCATGAAGCGGCTCGTGGACCTCAACCACGCGCAGAACATCAAGAGCGCCAAGCGCATGGTGGAGCGCTACCGTCCGCAGGTCTGGGACGTGCTCGAGGAGATCATCACCGAGCACCCAGTGCTGCTCAACCGCGCACCCACCCTGCACCGCCTCGGCATCCAGGCGTTCGAGCCGCAGCTCGTGGAGGGCAAGGCCATCCAGCTGCACCCGCTCGTCTGCGCGGCGTTCAACGCCGACTTCGATGGCGACCAGATGGCTGTGCACCTGCCGCTGAGCCCCGAGGCCCAGGCCGAGGCGCGCATCCTGATGCTCTCCTCGAACAACATCCTCAAGCCGTCGGACGGCCGTCCGGTCACCCTGCCCTCGCAGGACATGATCATCGGCCTGTACCACCTCACCACCAAGCGTGAGGGTGCCGTCGGCGAGGGCCGCGTGTTCTCCTCGGTCGCCGAGGCGATCATGGCGCACGATGCCCGCGAGCTGCACCTCAACGCGCAGGTGAAGATCCGGCTCGAGGGCTTCGTGCCCTCGAAGGACCGCCCCGCGCCCGAGGGCTGGGAGCCCGGTACGCCGGCGCTCGTGGACACCTCGCTGGGCCAGGTCGTGTTCAACCAGACCCTGCCCGAGGACTACCCGTGGGTCGAGTCCGTGGCGGACAAGGGCCAGCTCTCGAAGATCGTCAACGATCTCGCGGAGCGCTACCCGAAGGTCGTCGTGGCCCAGACCCTCGACAACCTGAAGGACGCCGGCTTCCACTGGGCCACGCGTTCGGGCGTCACGGTCGCGATCTCCGACATCGCCGTCCCCGAGGCCAAGCCGGCGATCCTGGCCGGCTACGAGGACCGCGCGGCGAAGATCCAGAGCCAGTACGACCGTGGTCTCATCGACGACGAGGAGCGCCGCTCCGAGCTCATCGAGATCTGGGACAAGGCGACCACCGAGATCGCGTCGGTCATGCGTGAGTCCATGCCGAAGATGAACACCATCAACCGCATGGTCTCCTCCGGCGCCCGAGGCAACTGGATGCAGGTCCGCCAGATCGCCGGCATCCGCGGCCTCGTGGCGAACCCGAAGGGCGAGATCATCCCGCGCCCGATCAAGTCCTCGTACCGCGAGGGCCTGTCGGTGCTCGAGTACTTCATCGCCACGCACGGCGCCCGCAAGGGTCTGGCGGACACGGCCCTCCGTACCGCCAACTCGGGCTACCTGACGCGTCGTCTCGTCGACGTCTCGCAGGACGTGATCGTGCGCGAGGAGGACTGCGGCACCGAGCGCGGCCTCATGGTCACGATCGCGGTCGCGGACCACAACGGCGAGCTCATGCGCGAGGAGAACGTCGAGAACACGGCGTACACCCGGACGCTCGCGGTGGACGTCACGGACTCCGAGGGCACCGTCCTCGCCGAGGCCGGCGCCGACCTGGGCGATGTGCTGATCAACCAGCTCATCAACGCGGGCATCACGGAGATCCGGGTCCGCTCGGTCCTCACGTGCGAGTCCGCGGTGGGCACCTGCGCGAAGTGCTACGGCCGCTCGCTGGCCTCCGGCAAGCTCGTGGACATCGGCGAGGCCGTCGGCATCATCGCCGCGCAGTCCATCGGCGAGCCCGGCACGCAGCTCACCATGCGTACGTTCCACACCGGTGGCGCCGTGTCGGCGGGCGGTGGCGAGGACATCACGCAGGGTCTGCCCCGTATCCAGGAGCTCTTCGAGGCCCGCACCCCGAAGGGTGTGGCCCCGATCTCCGAGGCCGCCGGCCGCGTGGCGGTCGAGGACACCGAGAAGCAGCTGCGGATCGTCCTCACCCCGGACGACGGCACTGAGGAGATCGCCTACCCGGTCTCCCGCCGTGCGCGTCTCCTGGTCGAGGACGGCGACCGTGTCACCGTCGGGCAGAAGCTCATCAACGGCCCGGTCGACCCGAAGCAGGTCCTGCGCATCCAGGGCCCGCGCGAGGCGCAGAAGTTCCTCGTCGACGAGGTCCAGGGCGTGTACCGCAGCCAGGGCATCGGCATCCACGACAAGCACGTGGAGGTCATCGTCCGCCAGATGCTGCGCCGCGTCACGGTCATCGAGTCCGGTGACACGGACCTGCTGCCCGGCGAGCTCGCGGAGGGCCGCCGCTACCGCGACGAGAACCGCCGCGTGGTGTCCGAGGGCAAGCGTCCGGCGTCTGGCCGGCCGGAGCTCATGGGCATCACCAAGGCGTCGCTCGCCACGGAGTCCTGGCTCTCGGCCGCGTCCTTCCAGGAGACCACCCGCGTCCTCACGCAGGCGGCCATGGAGGGCAGGAGCGACCCGCTGCTCGGCCTCAAGGAGAACGTCATCATCGGCAAGCTCATCCCGGCCGGTACGGGTCTTCCCCGCTACACGGACATCACGGTCGAGCCCACCGAGGAGGCCAAGGCGACGCTCTTCACCGGTCCGAGCGCGTTCAGCGACTTCGCCTACGATCCGCTGAACGGCGACGGGGTCCAGGAGTTCCACGCGATCCCGCTGGACGACTACGACCTCGGCGGCGACTACCGCTGATCCGCAGTACGCCAGAGTCCGGACGGCCGGCACCCCTCGGGGTGCCGGCCGTCCGGCGTCCCGCCCGCCTCTCATCCGCCGAGTGGCCGGGCGGCCGGGGGAGGGCAATTCGGTCCAGCAGCCGGCCCGTGATAGGCTTTCTTCGATTGTTTCTGTGTGGCAGTGGATGAAGGCCGTCGGGAAAGTCCCCCGGGACTCAGCGGCGACGGGGCCTGTTTCCGGGTTGCGGGGTTGGTGCGCAACGGATGCCACACTTTTGCACGCCTACGGTCGGTTGCCGCGGAAGTGCGAAGCAACCGACAGCGTCCACCGAATCCCTCCATCACGGGGCGACGTGGGCGGAAGTTCAACGACGTACGCAAGTACAAAGACGGAGCGATAGTGCCTACTATTCAGCAGCTGGTCCGGAAGGGCCGCACGCCGAAGGTCTCCAAGACCAAGGCCCCTGCCCTCAAGGGCAGCCCCATGCGTCGTGGCGTGTGCACCCGTGTGTACACCACGACCCCGAAGAAGCCGAACTCCGCGCTCCGCAAGGTTGCGCGCGTCCGCCTCAACGGCGGCGTCGAGGTCACGGCGTACATCCCCGGCGTCGGCCACAACCTCCAGGAGCACTCGATCGTGCTCGTGCGCGGCGGCCGCGTGAAGGACCTTCCCGGTGTCCGCTACAAGATCGTCCGCGGCGCCCTCGACACCCAGGGTGTCAAGAACCGCCAGCAGGCCCGCAGCCGCTACGGCGCCAAGAAGGAGAAGAAGTAATGCCTCGTAAGGGCCCTGCCCCGAAGCGTCCTCTCGTCGTCGACCCGGTCTACGGTTCGCCGCTCGTGACGCAGCTCATCAACAAGGTCCTCGTGGACGGCAAGAAGTCCACCGCCGAGCGCATCGTCTACGGTGCTCTCGAGGGCGCGCGCCAGAAGACGGGCAACGATCCCGTCGCGGCGCTCAAGAAGGCCATGGACAACGTCCGCCCGACCCTCGAGGTCCGCTCCCGCCGCGTCGGCGGCGCGACCTACCAGGTTCCGGTCGAGGTCAAGCCCGGCCGCGCCACCGCGCTGGCCCTCCGCTGGCTCGTCGGCTACTCGAAGGCCCGCCGCGAGAAGACGATGACCGAGCGTCTCCAGAACGAGATCCTCGACGCCTCGAACGGCCTCGGTGCCGCAGTGAAGCGCCGCGAGGACACGCACAAGATGGCCGAGTCCAACAAGGCCTTCGCCCACTACCGCTGGTAATACCAGGGTTCGCCGCCGGCCCCACGAGGGCCGGCGGCGAACGTGCAGCCATTTAGGACAAACAGGGAGACACCGTGGCACTCGACGTGCTTACCGACCTCAGCAGGGTCCGCAACATCGGCATCATGGCGCACATCGATGCCGGCAAGACCACCACGACCGAGCGCATTCTCTTCTACACGGGCATGACGCACAAGATCGGCGAGACGCACGACGGCGCCTCGACGACCGACTGGATGGAGCAGGAGAAGGAGCGCGGCATCACCATCACGTCTGCCGCCGTGTCCTGCTTCTGGAACAACAACCAGATCAACATCATCGATACGCCCGGCCACGTGGACTTCACGGTCGAGGTCGAGCGCTCCCTGCGCGTGCTCGATGGCGCCGTCGCCGTCTTCGACGGCAAGGAAGGCGTCGAGCCGCAGTCCGAGACGGTGTGGCGCCAGGCCGACAAGTACGACGTGCCCCGCATCTGCTTCGTCAACAAGATGGACAAGCTCGGCGCTGACTTCTACTTCACCGTCGACACCATCGTGAAGCGCCTCGGTGCCAAGCCGCTCGTCATGCAGCTGCCCATCGGCTCCGAGAGCGACTTCATCGGCGTCGTCGACCTGCTCACCATGAAGGCCCTCGTCTGGCCTGGCGACGCCAAGGGCGACGTGACCATGGGTGCCTCCTACGAGACCCGCGAGATCCCCGCGGACCTGCAGGAGAAGGCCGAGCAGTACCGCCACGAGCTCGTCGAGGCCGTTGCCGAGGCGTCCGAGGAGCTCACGGAGAAGTACCTCGAGGGCGAGGAGCTCACCCTCGAGGAGCTCAAGGCCGGCATCCGCAAGCTCACGGTCAACTCGGAGATCTACCCCGTGTTCTGTGGCTCCGCGTTCAAGAACCGCGGTGTCCAGCCGATGCTCGACGCGGTCATCGACTACCTCCCGTCCCCGCTCGACGTGCCCGCCATGATCGGCCACGACCCGAAGGACGAGACGGTCGAGATGACCCGCAAGCCGAGCGAGGACGAGCCGTTCTCCGCTCTGGCGTTCAAGATTGCCGCGCACCCGTTCTTCGGCCAGCTCAACTTCATCCGCGTGTACTCGGGCAAGGCGACCTCGGGCATGCAGGTGCTGAACTCGACCAAGGGCAAGAAGGAGCGCCTCGGCAAGCTCTTCCAGATGCACGCCAACAAGGAGAACCCCGTCGAGGAGCTCCACGCTGGCCACATCTACGCGGTGATCGGCCTCAAGGACACCACGACCGGCGACACGCTGTGCGACATGGCGAACCCGATCGTCCTCGAGTCGATGACCTTCCCCGAGCCCGTGATCTTCGTGGCCATCGAGCCGAAGACCAAGGGCGACCAGGAGAAGCTCTCCACCGCCATCCAGAAGCTCTCCGCTGAGGACCCGACGTTCACCGTCTCCCTCAACGAGGAGACCGGCCAGACCGAGATCGGCGGCATGGGCGAGCTCCACCTGGACATCCTGGTGGACCGCATGCGCCGCGAGTTCAAGGTCGAGGCCAACGTGGGCAAGCCGCAGGTGGCCTACCGCGAGACCATCAAGAAGAAGGTCGAGAAGGTCGACTACACGCACAAGAAGCAGACTGGCGGTTCCGGCCAGTTCGCGAAGGTGCAGGTCACGTTCGAGCCGCTCGACACGGCCGAGGGCACGTTCTACGAGTTCGTGAACGCCGTCACCGGCGGTCGCGTCCCGCGCGAGTACATCCCGAGCGTGGACGCGGGCATCCAGGACGCCATGCAGTTCGGCATCCTGGCTGGCTACCCGATGGTGGGCGTCAAGGCGTCCCTCACGGATGGCGCCTACCACGACGTCGACTCCTCGGAGATGGCGTTCAAGATCGCTGGTTCGCAGGTGTTCAAGGAGGGCGCACGTCGCGCCAACCCGGTGCTCCTCGAGCCGCTCATGGCCGTCGAGGTGCGCACGCCCGAGGAGTACATGGGCGACGTCATCGGCGACCTGAACTCCCGCCGTGGCCAGATCCAGGCCATGGAGGACGCTGTCGGCGTCAAGGTCATCCGCGCCCTCGTGCCGCTGTCCGAGATGTTCGGCTACATCGGCGACCTTCGCTCGAAGACCCAGGGACGTGCTGTCTACTCGATGCAGTTCGACAGCTACTCCGAGGTCCCGAAGGCCGTCGCCGACGAGATCATCCAGAAGTCGCGCGGCGAGTAGTCCAGCGATCGCGGCCCGCCGCCGGCACCGGTCCGAAGGGGCCGGGACGCACGACGACGGCGGGTCGCCCTCCGCGCGGGAGCCGGCTTCCGCGTGATTTCACGAAAAAACACAGCCCACAGTAGACTTGCACAAGTTTCAGTTGCGAAAGGCGCGGCTGGAAGCAGTCTTCTGAATCCAGTTCTAGGAGGAACAAGTGGCGAAGGCAAAGTTCGAGCGGACTAAGCCGCACGTCAACATCGGCACCATCGGCCACGTTGACCACGGCAAGACGACGCTGACTGCTGCCATCTCGAAGGTGCTTGCTGACAAGTACCCCGACCTCAACGAGAAGCGCGACTTCGCGCAGATCGACTCCGCTCCTGAGGAGCGCCAGCGCGGCATCACCATCAACATCTCCCACATCGAGTACCAGACGGAGAAGCGTCACTACGCTCACGTCGATGCTCCGGGCCACGCTGACTACATCAAGAACATGATCACGGGTGCGGCGCAGATGGACGGCGCCATCCTCGTGGTTGCGGCGACTGATGGTCCGATGGCTCAGACCCGCGAGCACGTTCTGCTCGCCCGACAGGTCGGCGTGCCGTACCTGCTGGTCGCGCTGAACAAGGCTGACATGGTCGACGACGAGGAGCTCCTCGATCTCGTCGAGATGGAGGTCCGTGAGCTCCTGTCCTCGCAGGGCTTCGACGGCGACAACGCTCCGGTCATCCGCGTCTCGGGCCTCAAGGCCCTCGAGGGTGACCCGAAGTGGGTCAAGTCGGTTGAGGACCTCATGGAGGCCGTCGACGAGAACATCCCGGATCCGGTCCGTGACCGCGACAAGCCGTTCCTCATGCCGATTGAGGACGTCTTCACGATCACCGGCCGTGGCACGGTCGTGACCGGCCGCGCCGAGCGTGGCACCCTCGCCCTCAACTCCGAGGTTGAGATCGTCGGCATCCGTCCGGTCCAGAAGACCACCGTCACCGGCATCGAGATGTTCCACAAGCAGCTCGACGAGGCTTGGGCCGGCGAGAACTGTGGCCTCCTGCTCCGCGGCATCAAGCGCGAGGACGTCGAGCGTGGCCAGGTCGTCGTGAAGCCGGGTTCGATCACCCCGCACACCGACTTCGAGGCGAACGTCTACATCCTCTCGAAGGACGAGGGCGGCCGTCACAACCCGTTCTACTCGAACTACCGCCCGCAGTTCTACTTCCGTACCACGGACGTGACCGGCGTCATCACCCTCCCCGAGGGCACCGAGATGGTCATGCCCGGCGACAACACTGAGATGACTGTCCAGCTCATCCAGCCCATCGCCATGGAAGAGGGCCTCGGCTTCGCCATCCGTGAGGGTGGCCGCACCGTTGGCTCGGGCCGCGTGACCAAGATCATCAAGTAGTTCCTCACGGAACTGCTGGCCTGAGGGCCGGATCTGGAAGGACCCCGTCGCACCCAGTGCGGCGGGGTCCTTCCGTCTGTGCGGGCGTAGTCTGTGCGGCGCCCTCCGGACGGGCGCCGTCCCCGGCCCGCGGTCAGGCGCTCACGGCGGGCCGGTGCCGGGCCCGTGCGAGCCGGCGCAGCCAGTAGTAGGAGGCCTTGGGGGTCCGCTCGAGGGTGGCGAAGTCCGTGTGCACGAGGCCGAACCGCTGCGTGTAGCCGGCCGCCCACTCGAAGTTGTCCATGAGCGTCCACACGTACCAGCCCCGCAGGTCGACGCCCTCGGCAGGCCCGCCCGGCTCCACGGCGGCGAGCGCCGCCTCGAGGTGCGAGGCGAGGTAGGCGATCCGCTCGTCGTCGTACACCATGCCGTCCGCCTGGGCGGGCTCCGGGAAGCTCGCCCCACTCTCCGTGATGTAGATCGGCGGCAGCGCGTCGCCGTAGCGCTTCTTGAGTTCGGACAGGACCACCCCGCAGTACTTCGGGGAGATGGGCCACCCGAAGCCGGTGCTCGCGTACTCGGGGAAGTCCGCGAGGTGGAACGGCACCTTGGTCATGGCCTTGGTCGGCTTCACACCCTCGGGGGTGGGCCCGGGCCCGGAGCGGATGCGCGCGGGGTAGTAGTAGTTCACCCCGTAGAAGTCGAGCGGCTGGTGGATCGTGGCGAGGTCCTCCGGGCGCGGGTCGCGCAGCGCGTGGAAGAACCGCCGCGCCAGGAAGGGCGGCTTGGGGTAGCGGCCCAAGAGGATCGGGTCCGCGTAGAGGCGGTTGACCATGAGGTCGACGACGCGGGCGTGGATCCAGTCCAGCGGATTGGCCCCGGCCGGGTGCACGGGGGCATGCATGTTCGTGACCCCGATCGCGCCCCGGGCGCCGGAGGCGCGGAGGGCCTGGACGGACATTCCGTGGGCGAGGAGCTGGTGGTGCACCGCGGGCATGGCGTCGAACAGAAGCTGCTTGCCTGGGGCGTGGATGCCGACTGCGTAGCCGTTCAGGGTCACGGACACCGGCTCGTTGAGCGTCACCCACCGGTCCACGCGGTCGCCGAAGCGGCGCCCCGCCTCTGCGGCGAAGGCACCGCACCGTTCGGCGGTCTCGCGGCTGAGCCACCCGCCGTCGTGCTCGAGGGGGAGGGGAGTGTCCCAGTGGTAGAGGGTGGCCATCGGGGACAGGCCGGCGGCGAGCATGTCGTCGATGAGGCGGTCGTAGAAGTCCCAGCCCTTCTCGTTCCAGGCCCCGCGGCCGTCCGGCTGCACGCGGGGCCAGGCGATCGAGAAGCGGTAGGAGTCCACGCCGAGGTCGGTCAGCAGCCCGAGGTCCTCGTGGCTGCGGTGGTAGTGGTCGCACGCGACGGCGGGGGAGTCCCCGTGGGCGATCATGCCCGGCCGGGCCGCGAACTCGTCCCAGCCGGAGGGGCCGCGGCCGTCCTCGTCGAGCGCCCCCTCGATCTGGAACGCAGCCGTGGCCACTCCGAGGGTGAAGCCGTCCGGGATGCGCCCGGCCAGGGCCTCGACGGCCGAGGCGGCAGGGCCGAGCGCAGCCGTGGGACCATTGTCGGGGCCGGGTGCCGGGGACTGGTCCGCTGGGAGCATGGGACTATGATCCTCAGCACAGTCCCCGAGGGCAATGGGGTGCCGCCCTCTGGGCGCGGGGACCCGATTGGCGCATGGCGCAGATCTCTGGCAGACTAGATGAGTTGTTCAAGCGCTCCTTCGTGTCCCGATCCGGATAATGCCGGGTGCAGGGTCCAGGCTGGAGACCAAATATGACCCACCTTCGCGAAAGAGGCTAGGGGATCGTGTGCGCCAGCGGCGCGACACGCCCGACCGCGGGGGTCGGAGAGGCCGGCTGTCTGAGGAACCCGGGTCACCGGATTCAGGCAGTGCTGCCGGTGGTGGTCGTGACCTTGAATGCTTCGGCAGCCACAGCCAACAGAACAGTGCAGTGCTAAGACGACGAAAGCGAGTCAGGCGATATGGCGGGACAGAAGATCCGCATCCGGCTGAAGTCGTATGACCACGAGGTCATCGATACTTCGGCTCGGAAGATCGTTGAGACGGTCACGCGCGCAGGCGCAACGGTGGTGGGCCCCGTCCCGCTCCCCACGGAGAAGAACGTGTACTGCGTCATCCGCTCTCCGCACAAGTACAAGGACAGCCGCGAGCACTTTGAGATGCGCACGCACAAGCGGCTGATCGACATCATCGACCCGACGCCCAAGGCTGTCGACTCGCTCATGCGTCTCGACCTGCCGGCCGACGTCAACATCGAAATCAAGCTCTAAGAGGGAGGTGCTGAGAGAACTATGACCGCAACCCGCAATGTGAAGGGCCTGCTGGGCACGAAGCTCGGCATGACCCAGGTCTGGGACGAGAACAACAAGCTCATCCCCGTCACTGTCGTTAAGGCCGACGCCAACGTCGTCACCCAGCTCCGCAACGCCGAGACCGATGGCTACACCGCCGTCCAGATCGGCTACGGCCAGATTGACCCGCGCAAGGTCAACAAGCCGCTCACCGGCCACTTCGAGAAGGCCGGCGTGACCCCGCGCCGCCACCTCGTCGAGGTCCGCACCGCCGACGCCGAGTCCTACGAGGTGGGCCAGGAGCTCTCCGTGGAGACCTTCGAGGCCGGCCAGAAGATCGACATCGTCGGCACCACCAAGGGCAAGGGCTTCGCCGGCGTCATGAAGCGTCACGGCTTCTCCGGCGTCGGTGCCTCCCACGGTGCACACAAGAACCACCGCAAGCCCGGTTCCATCGGTGCCTGCGCCACCCCGGGCCGCGTCTTCAAGGGCCTCCGCATGGCCGGTCGCATGGGCAACGTTCGCCAGACGACCATGAACCTCACCGTCCACGCCGTGGATGCCGAGAACTCGCTGCTCCTCATCAAGGGCGCCCTCCCCGGCGCCCGCGGCTCGGTCGTCCTCGTCCGCACCGCCGTGAAGGGAGCCTGAACTCATGGCTAACGCAACTGTCAAGGTCGATCTCCCCGCCGAGATCTTCGACGTCCAGACCAACGTCCCGCTTCTTCACCAGGTCGTCGTCGCCCAGCTGGCCGCTGCACGCCAGGGCACGCACAAGGTGAAGACCCGCGGTGAGGTCTCCGGCGCCGGCCGCAAGCCGTTCAAGCAGAAGGGCACCGGCCGCGCCCGCCAGGGCTCGATCCGCGCTCCGCACATGACCGGTGGCGGCGTCGTCCACGGTCCCGTGCCGCGTGACTACAGCCAGCGCACCCCCAAGAAGATGAAGGCCGCTGCCCTCCGCGGCGCCCTCTCGGACCGGGCCCGCAACGGCCGCATCCACGTCGTCGAGTCCCTCGTCTCCGGTGAGAAGCCGAGCACGAAGGGCGCCATGGAGACCCTGCGCGCCCTCTCCGAGCGGAAGAACCTGCTCGTCGTCCTCGACCGCGCCGACGAGCTCGGGGCCCTCTCGGTCCGCAACCTCACCGAGGTGCACGCGATCTACGCCGACCAGCTGAACACGTACGACGTTCTCGTCTCCGACGACGTGGTCTTCACGAAGCCTGCGTTCGACGCGTTCGTGGCGTCCAAGTCCAAGAATGAGGAGGGCTCCAAGTGAGCGCATCCAGCTACAAGGACCCGCGCGACGTCATCTTCGCGCCGGTCGTCTCCGAGAAGAGCTACGGGCTGATCGACGAGGGCAAGTACACCTTCCTGGTGGACCCGCGCTCGAACAAGACCGAGATCAAGATCGCGATCGAGCGCATCTTCTCGGTCAAGGTCGACTCGATCAACACGCTCAACCGCCCGGGCAAGCGCAAGCGCACCAAGTTCGGCTGGGGCGAGCGCAAGAGCACCAAGCGTGCCATCGTCACTCTCAAGGACGGCAGCACGATCGACATCTTCGGCGGTCCGCTCGCCTGAGCGGAGACCACTTTAACGAGGAACAGGTAAATGGCAATCCGTAACTACAAGCCGACCACCCCGGGCCGTCGCGGCTCGAGCGTGGCCGACTTCGCAGAGATCACGCGCTCGACGCCGGAGAAGTCCCTGGTTCGTCCCCTCCCCAAGAAGGGCGGCCGCAACAACTCCGGCAAGATCACCACGCGCCACAAGGGTGGTGGGCACAAGCGCCAGTACCGTCTGATCGACTTCCGTCGTCACGACAAGGACGGCGTCAACGCCAAGGTCGCGCACATCGAGTACGACCCGAACCGCACCGCGCGCATCGCGCTGCTGCACTTCGTGGACGGCACCAAGCGCTACATCATCGCGCCGAACAAGCTCTCCCAGGGCGACATCGTCGAGTCCGGTCCGGACGCCGACATCAAGCCCGGCAACAACCTGCCGCTGCGGAACATCCCGGTCGGTACGGTCATCCACGCCGTCGAGCTCCGCCCCGGTGGCGGCGCGAAGATGGCCCGCTCGGCCGGTGCCTCCGTCCAGCTGGTGGCGAAGGAGGGCAAGTACGCCCAGCTCCGCCTCCCCTCGGGTGAGGTCCGCAACGTCGACGTCCGCTGCCGCGCGACGATCGGCGAGGTCGGCAACGCCGAGCAGTCCAACATCAACTGGGGCAAGGCCGGCCGCATGCGCTGGAAGGGCGTCCGCCCGACCGTCCGCGGTGTCGCCATGAACCCGGTCGACCACCCGCACGGTGGTGGTGAGGGCAAGACTTCCGGTGGCCGTCACCCCGTCAACCCGAACGGCAAGCCCGAGGGCCGCACCCGCCGCCCCAACAAGGCGAGCGACAAGCTCATCGTCCGTCGTCGTCGTACTGGCAAGAACAAGCGATAGGAGCCTGGACACATGCCACGCAGCCTGAAGAAGGGTCCTTTCGTTGACCAGCACCTCTTTGTGAAGGTCGCCAGGGAAAACGAGAAGGGCACCAAGAACGTCATCAAGACCTGGTCCCGCCGTTCGATGATCGTCCCCGACATGCTCGGGCACACGATCGCCGTGCACGACGGACGCAAGCACATCCCGGTCTTCGTCACCGAGTCGATGGTCGGGCACAAGCTCGGCGAATTCGCCCCGACGCGGACTTTCCGCGGCCACGTGAAGGACGACAAGAAGGGCAAGCGCCGCTGATACCTGCCGCAAGGCAGCAGCAGCGCTGAGCTCTGAGAAAGAGAAGGAAAGCAATGGAAGCCAAGGCAATTGCGCGTCACATCCGCGTAACGCCGATGAAGGCCCGGCGCGTCGTCAACCTTGTTCGTGGCAAGCAGGCGAATGAGGCTCTGGCGATCCTGAAGTTCGCCCAGCAGGCGGCTTCGGAGCCGGTGTACAAGGTCCTCGCGTCCGCGGTGGCCAACGCCCGTGTCCTCGCCGACCGCGACGGCGTCGCGTTCGACGAGAGCGACCTCTACATCTCTGAGGCGTTCGTCGACGAGGGTCCGACCATGAAGCGGTTCCAGCCGCGTGCCCAGGGCCGCGCGTACCGCATCAAGAAGCGCACCAGCCACATCACCGTGGTCGTCGCGACGCCCGAGAACGAGGAGGTCCGGTAAATGGGACAGAAGGTCAACCCCCACGGGTTCCGACTCGGCATCACCACCGACCACGTCTCGCACTGGTTTGCCGACAGCAACAAGCCCGGTCAGCGCTACAAGGACTTCGTCCGTGAGGACGTCAAGATCCGCCAGCTCATGACCAACGGCATGGAGCGCGCCGGCATCGCCAAGGTCGAGATCGAGCGCACCCGTGACCGCGTCCGCGTGGACATCCACACGGCGCGTCCGGGCATCGTGATCGGCCGCCGCGGCGCCGAGGCCGACCGCATCCGCGGCGAGCTCGAGAAGCTCACCGGCAAGCAGGTCCAGCTGAACATCCTCGAGGTCAAGAACCCCGAGGTCGAGGCCCAGCTGGTGGCCCAGGGTGTCGCGGAGCAGCTCTCGAGCCGTGTCGCGTTCCGCCGTGCCATGAAGAAGGCCATGCAGTCGGCGCAGCGCGCCGGTGCCAAGGGCATCCGCATCGCCTGCTCGGGCCGTCTCGGCGGCGCCGAGATGTCCCGCTCGGAGTTCTACCGCGAGGGCCGTGTGCCGCTGCACACGCTCCGCGCGAACATCGACTACGGCTTCTACGAGGCCAAGACCACCTTCGGCCGCATCGGCGTGAAGGTCTGGATCTACAAGGGCGATGTGACCTCCAAGGAGCTGGCTGCCCAGGCTGCCGCCGCTCCGTCCCGCGGTCGTGGTGACCGCGGCGACCGCGCGGGCCGCCCCGGTGGCGAGCGCCGCCGTCGTCCGTCTGGCGACCGCCAGCCGCAGGCCGCCCCCGCGGCCGCCGAGGCACCTGCTGCCCCTGCAGCAGAAGCAGTCGCTGCTCCGGCAGCAGAAGGAGGAGAGGCTTAAATGCTTATCCCGCGTCGTGTGAAGCACCGCAAGCAGCACCACCCGGGTCGCTCGGGCGCTGCCACCGGTGGCACCAAGGTCACCTTCGGCGAGTACGGCATCCAGGCCCTCACGCCGGCGTACGTGACCAACCGTCAGATCGAGTCCGCTCGTATCGCCATGACCCGTCACATCAAGCGTGGCGGCAAGGTCTGGATCAACATCTACCCGGACCGCCCGCTGACCAAGAAGCCTGCCGAGACCCGCATGGGTTCCGGCAAGGGTTCGCCGGAGTGGTGGATCGCCAACGTCAAGCCCGGCCGCGTGCTCTTCGAGCTCTCCGGTGTCTCTGACGAGGTGGCGCGCGAGGCCCTGCGCCTCGCCATCCACAAGCTCCCGTTGAAGGCGCGCATCGTGCGCCGCGAAGGTGGTGAATGAGAATGGCAGTCGGTTCGAAGGACATGACGGCTGAGAAGCTCGACCAGCTGGACAACGAGCGCCTCTTCGAGGAGCTCAAGAAGGCCAAGGAAGAGCTGTTCAACCTGCGCTTCCAGTCGGCCACCGGCCAGCTCGAGAACCACGGCCGCCTCCGCGCGGTCAAGAAGGACATCGCCCGCATCTACACGATCCTGCGCGAGCGCGAGCTCGGCATCCGTGCCGAGGCCGCCCCCGTGGTCGCGGAGACGAAGGACACGAAGAAGGCGGCTAAGAAGGCTGCCAAGGCCGAGCCGGCCGAGGCTGCCGAGGAGGACGCCAAGTGAGCGAAGAGAAGAACCTGACGGAGAACGCCGTCGAGCAGCGTGGCCACCGCAAGACGGCCCGCGGCTACGTCGTGTCCGACAAGATGGACAAGACGATCGTGGTCGAGGTCGAGGACCGTGTGAAGCACGCGCTGTACGGCAAGGTCATCCGCCGCACCGAGAAGCGCAAGGCCCACGACGAGAACAACACCGCCGGCATCGGCGACCTCGTTCTCATCGCGGAGACCCGTCCGCTCTCCGCCACCAAGCGGTGGCGCCTCGTCGAGATCCTCGAGAAGGCCAAGTAACCACCTGGTCCCTCGCGGTTCCCGCACCCGCACTGACGGCCCGTCCCCTTCCCAGGGGGCGGGCCGTCGCCGCTGGCGCGCCGGGAGCCTTCGTGGGGCGGGGGGTTTGGCCGGGGCAGGTGGGGAGGGTCCACGGCCGGACGCACGACGGCGGCCGGTCGCCGCGCGCCGCCAGGCCGCCGTCCGCCGCTGGCGGGTCCAAGCGCACCTTCGGCAGGAAGCTCCCACCGACAGTTCCCCTTGCGCCGTGCAGTCCTCCTTGCGCGGACTTGGAGGCGGGAAGCGCACTTCTCGCCGTGGCCATGGGCTGAACCTGCACTTCCCGAGGGCTGAGCCTGCGCACCATGAGGACTTCACGGAGACCACTGAACTTCGGGAGCACGCACTGGGTTCTCCACATGCCCGTGGCCTTCGTCCTCACCCGGACTCGGATCCTCGGAGGGCCTTCGCCGCCGGTGATCTCGTGAGGGCTCGCCGGGGCTGCTACTAACCGACGGGTGCCTGGCTGGCTCTGACCGATGGCAAACGTCGTCGTTCGCGGTCCGGGGGACGGCGGAACGCTCGGTTCGCGCCCTCGGATCGGCGCCTCCGCCTTTCCGGCGCCACTTCCACGCGACCGTCACACCGCAGGCGGTCCGCGGCCACCTCGCGGTGCCCGTCGCGGAGGCACTCGTCGAGACGATGGTGCACGCCAAGTTCGCCCGCGCGCTCACGGTCGCCGACGGTGTGCTCCGCCTTGACGCTGAGGCGCCTGCTCGACCGCGAGCCTGTCCTCGAGGCAATCGCTGCACTGCGGTATGCCACTCATCGGCGGCGCTGCGAGGCCATTGCGTCGCTCGCGCGGGCTGGAGCCGAGTCGGCCGGCGAATCTGTGAGCCGGGCGCTCAGGCTGCGGTTCGGCTTTCCCGAGCCGGTGCTGCAGTGCGAGTACGCGGACGGCCAGGGCCGCCTCGGCAGGACGGACTTCACCTGGCGGTCCGGGCCCCAGGCCACCCCGACGCCCTCCGGCAAGGAGCGGGTAGGGGAGTTCGATGGCTGGGGCAAGTACTTCGACTCCGGGCTCACCGGTGGCGAAGACCCGGTCACGGTGATCAAGTGGGAGAAGGGGCGCGAGAACAGGCTCCTCGCGCTGGGCCATCCGGTGCTGCGCTGGACGTGGGCGGAGCTCGAGCAGGCGGCCAGGTTCCACTCGATGCTCGTCAGCGCCGGGCTGTTGGCCTCTCGGAGTGGACGGGTGCGCGGCCGCGCCTCGGGATTCGGGCTGGACACCGGCGCCGTGCTACGATATTGAGCTTGTACGGCTGGCTTCGCCATGCCGTCAAGAACCTCGTGAACCACCGTGCCACCGCATAATGCCCTTCTGCCGAAGGGGAGCGCCCCGGCGCTGCCCTCGGGCGGGAAGGGGACACATGCGCGCGGCACGGCGATTCAGGCCCGTTCTGGCCACATCCAGGCGGGTCGAGAGACGCCCCATCAACCGTTCCGCAAGGCTCGTTCTGCAGCAGGACCGCAGGTGCGAGAACCAGCGAGACGTTAGGAGTAGAAGTGATTCAGCAGGAGTCGCGGCTCAAGGTCGCCGACAACACGGGTGCGAAGGAAATCCTCACCATCCGCGTTCTCGGTGGATCGGGTCGCCGCTACGCAGGCATCGGTGACGTCATCGTCGCCACCGTCAAGGACGCGATCCCTGGCGGCAACGTTAAGAAGGGCGACGTGGTCAAGGCCGTCATCGTCCGCACCAAGAAGGAGCGCCGCCGCGCGGACGGCTCCTACATCAAGTTCGACGAGAACGCGGCAGTCATCCTCAAGAACGACGGGGATCCCCGTGGCACCCGTATCTTCGGCCCGGTCGGCCGCGAGCTGCGCGACAAGAAGTTCATGAAGATCGTCTCGCTGGCTCCGGAGGTGCTCTGACTCATGGCCGCAAAGATCAAGAAGGGCGACCTCGTCCAGGTCATCACCGGCACCAAGCAGGACAAGGGCGGTGACAAGGGGAAGCAGGGCAAGGTCCTGAAGGTCTTCCGCGAGGACAACCGCGTCCTGGTTGAGGGCATCAACCGCGTGACCAAGCACACCAAGGTGGGCCAGTCCCAGCGCGGTACCAAGACCGGCGGCATCGAGCAGGTCGAGGCCCCGATCCACATCTCGAACGTGGCCCTCGTGGACCCCGAGACCAAGAAGCCCACCAGGGTCGGCTTCCGCCTCGAGACCGTGGAGAAGGACGGCGTGCAGAAGACCGTCCGCATCCGCTACTCCAAGGCCACCGGGAAGGACATCTGATGACTGAGACTGTCGAGACTCCGGTCAAGGTCGTTCCTCGCCTCAAGGCGAAGTACGCGGAGACCATCAAGCAGGCCCTCCTCGAGGAGTTCAAGTACGAGAACGTGAACCAGGTCCCGCGCCTGGTCAAGGTTGTCGTCAACATGGGCGTCGGCGACGCCGCGAAGGACTCCAAGCTGATCGAGGGCGCTGTGCGCGACCTGACCCTCATCACGGGCCAGAAGCCGCAGGTCACCAAGGCCCGCAAGTCGATCGCCCAGTTCAAGCTGCGTGAGGGCATGCCCATCGGCGCCTTCACGACGCTCCGCGGCGACCGCATGTGGGAATTCGTGGACCGCCTCGTCTCCCTCGCGCTGCCCCGTATCCGCGACTTCCGCGGCCTCTCGGGCAAGCAGTTCGACGGCAACGGCAACTACACGTTCGGCCTCACCGAGCAGGTCATGTTCCACGAGATCGATCAGGACAAGATCGATCGTCTCCGTGGCATGGACATCACGGTTGTCACCACCGCGAAGACCGATGACGAGGGCCGTGCGCTTCTGAAGCACCTCGGCTTCCCGTTCAAGACCGAAGACTGAATCGCTACGTGACAGGTCCGCATCGGGCGCAGCCCGGCACGGAAACCGGCACGAGGAAGGGCATGAGCCCACAATGACTATGACTGATCCCGTCGCAGACATGCTTACGCGTCTGCGCAACGCCAACGCGGCCTACCACGACGACGTCACGATGCCGTCGTCGAAGCTGAAGGTTCGCGTGGCCGACATCCTGAAGGCCGAGGGCTACATCGCCGGCTGGAAGGAAGAGGACGCCGAGGTCGGCAAGAAGCTGACTCTCACGCTCAAGTTCGGTCCGAACCGCGAGCGCTCCATCGCGGGTGTCCGCCGCATCTCCAAGCCGGGCCTCCGCGTGTACGCGAAGTCCACGAACCTCCCGCACGTCCTGGGCGGCCTCGGCATCGCCATCCTGTCTACCTCTTCTGGGCTCCTGACCGACCGTCAGGCCTCCAAGAAGGGCGTGGGCGGCGAAGTCCTCGCATACGTCTGGTAAGGGAAGGAAGAAGAAGATATGTCCCGCATTGGACGTCTCCCCATCACCGTCCCGTCCGGCGTTGAGGTCAAGATCGACGGACCCGTCGTGACCGTGAAGGGCGCCAAGGGCGAGCTGGTCCACACTGTGGCCAGCCCGATCGAGGTCGCTCTCGACGACACCACCCTCTCGGTGACCCGTCCGAACGACGAGCGCCTCTCGCGCTCGCTCCACGGCCTGACCCGCACGCTCCTGTTCAACATGATCGAGGGCGTGACCAAGGGCTACGAGAAGAAGCTCGAAATCGTCGGCACCGGCTACCGCGTGCAGGCCAAGGGCTCGGACCTCGAGTTCGCGCTCGGCTTCTCCCACCCGGTGAACATCACTGCCCCCGAGGGCATCACGTTCGCCGTCGAGGGGCCGACCAAGTTCTCGGTCTCCGGCATCGACAAGCAGCAGGTCGGTGAGGTGGCAGCCAACATCCGCAAGCTGCGCAAGCCCGACCCGTACAAGGGCAAGGGCATCCGCTACGCCGGCGAGGTTGTCCGCCGCAAGGTCGGAAAGGCTGGTAAGTAACCATGGCTCTGGGCATCAACAAGAAGCGCGCCGCCAAGTCCAAGCAGCAGGCTCGGTCCCGTCGCCACTTCCGCCTCCGCAAGAAGGTCGTCGGCTCTGCCGAGCGTCCCCGTCTGGTCGTGAACCGCTCCTCGCGGCACGTGTTCGTCCAGGTTGTCGACGACAGCAAGGGCGTCACCCTGGTCTCCGCCTCCACGCTCGAGGCCGACCTCCGCTCGTTCGAGGGTGACAAGACCGCCAAGGCCAAGCGCGTCGGCGAGCTCATCGCCGAGCGTGCGAAGGCTGCGGGCATCGAGGCCGTCGTGTTCGACCGTGGTGGCAACAAGTACCACGGCCGCGTGGCTGCGATCGCGGACGGCGCACGTGAAGGTGGGCTGGCCCTGTGACCGCTGAGAACAACGAGAAGGTTAACGTGACCGAGCAGAATGCAACCGAGGCTGCCGGCTCCGCTCCCGCCACCGAGGAGCGCCGCGGCGGTCGTCGTGGCGAGGGCCGCGGCCAGGGTCGTGGCGATCGCGGTGGCCGTGGCGGCCGCGACAGCCGCGACGCCGAGAAGAGCCAGTTCATCGAGCGCGTGGTGACCATCAACCGCGTCGCCAAGGTCGTCAAGGGCGGCCGTCGCTTCAGCTTCACCGCCCTCGTGGTGGTGGGCGACGGCAACGGCATGGTCGGCGTCGGCTACGGCAAGGCCAAGGAGGTCCCCGCGGCCATCGCCAAGGGTGTGGAGGAGGCCAAGAAGTCCTTCTTCCGCGTCCCCCGCGTCGGCACCACCGTCCCGCACCTCGTGCAGGGTGAGGCCGCCGCTGGTGTGGTCATGCTCCGTCCGGCTGCTCCGGGTACCGGTGTGATCGCCGGTGGTCCGGTGCGCGCCGTGCTCGAGTGCGTCGGCATCCATGACGTGCTGTCGAAGTCCCTCGGGTCCTCGAACGCCATCAACATCGTCCACGCGACGGTGGAGGCGCTCAAGAGCCTCGAGGAGCCGCAGTCCGTGGCTGCCCGTCGTGGCCTGCCTCTGGACGAGGTTGCTCCGGCTGCACTCGTGCGGAACCTCCAGAACACGAAGGCAGGTGCATGAGTCATGGCGAAGAACCTGACTCCCTCCGACGCCACGTTGGAGATCACTCAGATCAAGGGCGTCATCGGCGCCAAGCAGAACCACCGCGAGACGCTGCGTTCGCTCGGCCTCAAGCGGATCGGCCACACGGTCACCCGCAAGGCCGACGCCGTGACCGTGGGCATGATCAACACGGTTCCGCACCTCGTGAAGGTTGAGGAGGCGAAGTAATGGCAGAGAAGGCCACGGAGCAGAGCTCCGAGAAGAACACGGCCCTCAAGGTCCACCACCTGCGTCCGGCCATCGGCGCCAAGACCGCGAAGACCCGTGTGGGTCGCGGTGAGGGCTCCAAGGGCAAGACCGCCGGCCGTGGCACCAAGGGCACGAAGGCCCGCTACCAGGTCAAGGCCGGCTTCGCGGGCGGGCAGCTTCCGCTGCACATGCGCCTGCCGAAGCTGCGCGGCTTCAAGAACCCGTTCCGCGTCGAGTTCCAGGTCGTGAACCTGGACCGCATCTCGGAGCTGTTCCCCGAGGGCGGCACCATCGCGGTCGAGGATCTGGTGGCCAAGGGCGCCGTTCGCAAGAACGAGCCGGTCAAGGTCCTCGGTTCCGGCGACATCACCGTCAAGGTCGATGTCACGGCGCACGCCTTCTCGGCCTCGGCCGAGGAGAAGATCGCCGCAGCCGGCGGCTCCACGACCGTCCTCTGAGACGTGACGGAGCGCGGCTGACGCCGTGAAGCGCAAGGCCCCGGCCGGCGTCGTGATTAACGCACGACGCCGGCCGGGGCCCCCTGCGTTAAGGCGCGGCGAGCGTGCGGGGGGATACGCGCGCCGGCCGGGGCCCCCCGCGTTAAGGCGCGGCGAGCGTGCGGGGGGATACGCGCGCCGGCCGGGGCCCCCCGCGCTAAGGCGCGGCGAGCGTGCGGGGGAACCCGCACGACGCCGGCCCGCACCCCGCGCGCCCACCGCACTGACGGTGCCGCTCGGCGCAGGGCAGCGCGGCCAATTATCGGCTCGGCGGCGGCTGCCGCTAGAATCAAGAGCTGGACCTCAGACTCCGGAGCACTGACCCGTGTCTCGGAGCGTCGACTCTACATTCCTCGACACGGGGGAGGAGAAGCGTGCTTTCTGCGATCGGCCGGGCCTTCCGGACGCCCGACCTGCGGCGCAAGCTGCTGTTCACGCTGGGCATCATCGCTATTTTCCGGCTCGGGGCGTTCATTCCGTCCCCGGGCGTGAACTACCAGAACGTCAAGGCCTGCCTCTCTCCGGGTGTGAGCGGCCAGCAGACGGGCATCTACCAGATGCTGAACCTGTTCAGCGGCGGTGCTCTGCTGCAGGTCTCGATCTTCGCCCTCGGCATCATGCCCTACATCACGGCGAGCATCATCGTGCAGCTGCTGCGCGTGGTGATCCCGCGGTTCCAGGAGCTCTACGACGAGGGCCAGGCCGGCCAGACCAAGCTCACCCAGTACACGCGGTACCTGACGATCGCGCTGGGCCTGCTGAACGCGACCACGCTCGTCTCGCTCGTGCGCTCGGGCCAGCTGTTCCCGAACTGCCAGCTGCAGATCATCCCGGACACGTCCATCATCGCGACGATCCTCGTGGTCATCACCCTGACCGCCGGCACCGGCCTCATCATGTGGCTGGGCGAGCTCGTGACCGAGAAGGGGATCGGCAACGGCATGTCGCTGCTGATCTTCACCTCCATCGCGGCGCAGTTCCCGGCCTCGCTGGGCGCGATCTGGACCTCGAAGGGCCCGGGCACGTTCTTCATCGTCCTGGTGGTCGGCCTGATCACCATGGCGCTGGTCATCTTCGTCGAGCAGTCCCAGCGCCGGATCCCGGTGCAGTACGCCAAGCGCATGATCGGCCGCCGCACGGTGGGCGGCACGAGCACCTACATCCCGATCAAGGTCAACATGGCGGGTGTCATCCCGGTCATCTTCGCCTCGTCGATGCTGTACCTCCCCGCGCTCATCGCGCAGTTCAACACCCCGCACGACGGCTCGGCTCCGGCCGGCTGGGTCGAGTGGATCAACAACAATCTCACCCGCGGGGACCATCCGGTCTACATGGTCATCTACTTTGTGATGATCGTGTTCTTCACCTACTTCTACGTCGCGATCACCTTCAACCCTGAAGAGGTCTCCGACAACATGAAGAAGTACGGCGGGTTCATCCCCGGCATCCGTGCCGGACGGCCCACTGCGGACTACCTGCAGTACGTACTCTCGCGCATCACGCTGCCGGGTGCCATGTACCTCGGCATCGTGGCTCTGATCCCGCTCATCGCCCTCGTGCTCGTCAATGCCAACCAGAACTTCCCGTTCGGTGGCACCTCGATCCTGATCGTGGTGGGCGTGGGCCTGGAGACGGTCAAGCAGATCGATGCGCAGCTCCAACAGCGACACTACGAAGGACTACTGCGATGACGAGAATGCTCCTTATTGGCCCTCCCGGTTCCGGCAAGGGTACCCAGGCGGAACGAATCTCGGACCGCCTCGGAATCGTCGCGATCTCCACGGGCGACATCTTCCGCTACAACGTCAAGGAGCAGACCCCGCTCGGCGTCGAGGCGAAGAAGTACATGGACGCCGGCGACTTCGTCCCCGACTCCGTGACGAACAAGATGGTCCGCGAGCGCCTCACCGAGGACGACGCGGCGAACGGATTCCTCCTGGACGGGTACCCGCGCACCGTTGCGCAGGTCGAGTACCTCGACGGCATCCTGGCGGAGAAGGGGCAGTCGCTCGACGTCGTGCTCCAGCTCACCGCGGACGACGACGAGCTGGTCGCCCGCCTCCTGAACCGCGCCAAGGAGACGGGCCGCAGCGACGACACCGAGGACGTGATCCGTCACCGCCTCGAGCTCTACCACACGCAGACCGAGGCCGTCGTGTCCCAGTACGCGGACCGCGGCACGCTGACCAAGGTCGACGGCATCGGGGCCATCGACGAGGTCACCGAGCGGGTCCTGGCGGCGATCGAGTCCGTCAAGTCCGCCTCGTAGGCGGTTTCAGCAGTACGACGCGCGGCGCCGTCCGGTGGGCATCCTCCGGGCGGCGCCGCACGCACTTTGTGAGGAAGGGGCCCAGCGTGGGCAGCCAGCGGAAGATCGAGTACAAGAACAACGGGCAGCTGCGGGTGATGGCGGAGGCCGGGGTGCTGCTGAGCCGCGCGCTCGACGCCGCCGTGGCCGCCGTGGCGCCCGGAGCGACCACTGACGAGCTCGACGCCGCGTTCGCCGAGGTGGTCGACGCGGCGGGCGCCCAGTACAACTTCCTCGGCTACTACGGCTACCCCAAGCACATCTGCGTCTCCGTCAACGACGAGGTGGTGCACGGGATCCCGGGACCGCGCCGGCTGGCAGAGGGGGACGTCCTCTCGATCGACGGGGGCTGCATTGTGCGCGGCTGGAACGCGGACTCGGCGCGCACGGTGATCGTGGGGGAGGGCGACCCCGAGGACGTGCGCCTGTCCGAGGTGACGCGGGCGGCCATGTGGGCGGGCATCGCGGCCTTCGCGCGGGCCTCCTACGTGGGCGAGATCGGCGACGCGATCGACGACTTCGTCTCCGCCCAGGAGGGAGCCCCGCTGGGCATCCTCGAGGACTACGTGGGCCACGGCATCGGCTCCGCGATGCACATGGCCCCGGACGTGCTCAATTACCGCACCGGCCACCGCGGGGCCAAGATCAAGGCGGGGATGGCCCTCGCGATCGAACCCATGCTCGTGCGCGGCTCGATCGACACCAAGACGCTGGACGACGAGTGGACGGTCGTCACGACCGACGGCTCGCGCGCCTCCCAGTGGGAGCACTCCGTGGCCCGCCACAGCGGGGGCATCTGGGTGCTCACCGCCCCCGACGGCGGTGCCTCCGAGCTCGCTCCCCTCGGCGTCACGCCGGTGCCGATCCCGGCCTGACGTCCCTGGCCCCGTTACCTTTCTCGTGGCTCCCTGATCCGTGAGGATGAGGGTGTTGGCCGGTCGGGTTCCG